>JAMORZ010000203.1 GCA_027063295.1 Sulfurimonas sp. | reverse complement strand
AAGGGCTGTTTGTGAGTTGGTGTAGAGTACAAGCTCAAGTGTTGCTTTGATAGTTTTGTCTTTTTTGAGTCCATCGACAACCACACCAAAACCTTCACGAGCTCTGCTCATATACTCTGCATTAAACGCAGATGGATCAACACTGAGTGCTTGGTATGTCATATCAAAGATAGTTGTTGCTCCACCTGTTACAACTGCTGGAGCATTCTCTACTATCTCATCACATGTGTATGTAAGTATAGGAGCCATCAGCAGAAGCATAGAGCGAGTGATGAGAGCCATAGCACTTTGACTTGCACGACGACGAGCAGAGTTTTGTGCATTACAGTAGAGGTTGTCTTTTGTCATATCGATATACATACCACTAAGCTCATTTGCTATGAAGTTGTTGAGTGTACTCATACCGTTTACAAAGTTGTATTCTGAAAATGCTTTGTGTACATCACCAAGCACTTCACTTGCAACACCAAGTATCCATTTGTCCAAATCACCCATATCTTCATAAGCTACAATCTCTTCAAGATCGTTGATATTTGCAAGCATAATTCTAAAAGTGTTTCTGAGTTTTCTGTAGTTTTCAGAGATCTGCTTTAAGATCCCTTGAGAGATTTTTAAATCCCCTTGATAATCAGATGAAGCAACCCATAAACGCAGTATCTCACTTCCATACTCTTTGAGTACTTTCTCAGGAGCGATAACATTGCCTTTTGATTTAGACATCTTCTCGCCCTTTTCATCCACGGTAAAACCGTGAGTGAGTACCCCTTTGTATGGTGCTTGATGCTCAACTGCACACGAGAGGAAAAGTGAAGATTGGAACCAACCACGATGTTGGTCACTCCCTTCTACATAAAGGTCTGCTTGGTATTTACCAGCATCGTAGTTACGAGATTTAAGTACCGAGTTCCAAGTAGAACCAGAATCAAACCAAACATCTAAGATATCGCTTACTTTTTCAAGCTCTTCTGCTTTATAACCAGCACCAGGGTAAAGAAGCTCTTCTATACTCATTGAGTACCAAGCATCACTCCCTTTCATCTCAAAAATCATCGCTACATAGTTAAGCACTTTCTCATCTAAGAGCACTTCACCCGTTGCCTTGATTCTGAAAAACGCAATAGGTACACCCCAGTCACGCTGACGGGAGATACACCAGTCGGGACGATTCTCAACCATAGAAGTAAGACGTTTTCTACCAGTCTCAGGGATAAAAAGAGTTTTTTCCACTTCACTAAGAGCATTTTCTCTTAGGGTTGCATCTTGCCCCTCTGGTGTGCCATCTACAGAGATAAACCACTGACGAGTTGCACGGTAGATAAGTGGAGTATGACTTCTCCAGCAGTGTGGATAGGAGTGCATAAACTTACTTACTTTAAGCACTGCATCACCCATAAGCTCTAAAAGATCTTCGTTTGACTTAAAGATATGGCGACCAATAAAATCTTCACCATTTGGGATAAGTCCATCACGAACAACACTCTCATCATAGCACCCAGTCTCATCAACAGGCATCACAACTTCAAGGTTGTAGCGAAGTCCAACACGATAATCATCTTCACCATGACCTGGAGCAGTATGTACACAACCTGTACCGTTGTCTACCAAAACATGCTCACCAAGCACAAGGCGAGAGGAGCGGGAATTGAGTGGGTTGATAGCTTCAAGATTTTCAAACGCAGTAGCATCAAACTCCTGAGCGATTGTACCACTGAGAACTTCATCTTCTACCAGTGCATTTAAAAGCTCTTTTGCAACGATGTAGCCATCTGTTGTGAGTACATATTTTTCGTTTGGGTTGAGGGAGATACCTGTATTTGCAGGGATAGTCCACGGCGTTGTTGTCCATATAACAGGTGCAGCTTTACCTTCGATGCCAAGTTTTGCTTTGGCTTCATCACTAAGCTCAAACGCAACAAAGATAGAGTAGTCCTCTTTATCTTCATACTCTACCTCTGCTTCAGCGAGCGCAGTTCTCTCAGCCCACGACCAAAAAACAGGTTTGCTTCGCTCTATGAGCAACCCTTTTTTTGCAACAGAGCAGAGTGTACGGTAGATATTTGCTTCAAAGCGATAATCCATCGTCACATAAGGTTTCTCCCAATCAGCCAAAATACCAAGAGTCTTAAACTCCTCTTTTTGGATATTTACAAACTTTGCAGCATGTTCGCGACAAAGTTTACGCACTTCGTGAGTCTCTAAAAGCTCTTTTTTCTTTTTGCCACCAAGTTTTTTCTCAACTTGTTGCTCGATTGGAAGACCGTGACAGTCCCAACCTGGAGTAAAACGCACAGACTTGCCATCGAAGTAGTTGTGTTTTACGATGATATCTTTGAGTACTTTGTTGAGTGCATGACCGATATGGATATTTCCATTTGCATATGGAGGGCCATCATGAAGTGTAAAGCTAGGTGCATCTTTACGATTTGCTTTCATCTTCTCATAAACCTTGTTTTCATCCCAAGATTTGTAACGTTTTGGTTCGTTGTTGATGAGATTGCCTCTCATGGCGAAATTTGTTGTTGGTAGTAGTAGTGTCTCTTTGTAATCCATCTCTGCCTCAAATTGTAGTAAAAAGTTTTGCATTATATCTTTAATGTGTTTAAAACCTTATAAAAGTGCTATAATTACCAAAATAATTTTAGGAGAAAACTACTATGAAACTCCACCTTATCTTCATTGGAAACAAGTTTATCTACAACAGATCCCTAAAGGAATATGTACTACGAAATATCGAAAAAAAAGTGGGAACATACACTTCGGTTAATTACTTTTTAGAAGGTGATAATTCACTTTTTTTGCATCTCGAAGAGCAACTCAACAAAGAGTTGAAAATTATTATTGTTGCAACTAAAAAGAGTTTTTCAACGATTGGAAAACTTCTTTGTACAGTTACAAGTGATAATCAAGTTTTGGAAGATGGGATGTTGATTCCTCAAAAGTGTTCCTTGTTCACACAAAACAGTTATTTGTTGGAGTATCAACAAGCAAGTGTCAATGTATTACAAGTAGACGAAGAACAAAAAATACCCGACATTCTTCTAACACAAGAAGTATCAAGAGAGACTTTACAGGTTTTTGATGAGAGTGTTGAAAATGTTCTTCTCCTTTTGACTCCATTGGCTCAAACATATAATGTCAAGATAGATGTAGTAGAACTTATAAACGGATGGTTAGAGGTTCATCTCTCAAGTGATAAATTTGGAGATGTGACACAGTTTGTAGACTCGGCTAAACAACTTCTTTCAAAAAATATCATAACAAATAGAGATATTGTTTTACATATAATAGAAAAACTCACTCTTGCCAAGAAAAAAGTGAGTTTTGCAGAGAGCTGCACGGGAGGTTTACTCGCTTATCTCTTTACAAAGAGAGAGGGCGTGTCTGCTATTTTTGATGGTTCTCTTGTTACATACTCAAATATTTTAAAAGAGAACTGGCTTGCAGTGGAGCATCAAAGTTTAGAATCCCATGGAGCAGTGAGTAGTGAAATAGTAGAGCAGATGAGCGAAGGGGTGATGAGTGTGAGTAGTGCAGACTATGCTCTTTCTATTAGTGGGATTGCAGGTTCAAGTGGGGGAACTGAAGAAAAACCTGTAGGAACAGTTTATGTAAGTGTGAGAAGTCAAAAAGAGCATAAAGAGATCCATCTTCAATTAGAGGGTGATAGAAATTATATCCAGTATCAGAGTGCATTGCATGCCATTAAAATGCTTGTTTTGTTGGACAAAGATACTTTTTTTTAAATTTCTTTGCAAATCTCTTGACATTTAATCTTGTTTTGTCTATAATTTCGACCTCTTAACACAAGAGGTCAAAATGTCTCGTTAGCTCAGCTGGTAGAGCACGTCACTTTTAATGATGTGGCCGATGGTTCGAATCCATCACGGGACACCATTTTTAA
>JAMORZ010000202.1 GCA_027063295.1 Sulfurimonas sp. | reverse complement strand
GGTCTTTGGGGTGCACTTGCAACTGGTGTTTTAGCTGTTGCAGATCAAGATCTTTTATGGGATGGTCCACTGAAAGCAAGTGGTGACAGAATGGCACAATTTATGATTCAAGTTGAATCAGTTGTTGTTGGAGCATTTACACTTATTGGTACTGTTATTGTTTTTTATATCGCTTCTGCACTTACAGGTGGAGCTAGAGTTGATGAAGAGACTGAACAAGTTGGTCTTGATGAGGCAGTTCATGATGAGAGAAGCTTAAATCTTTAAGTTGATTTCAGTCATAATATGGCTACAATAATAAAATAGAATTACGGAGAAGTAATATGAAAAGAATAGAAGCAGTAATTAAACCATTCAAATTAGAAGATGTAAAAGATGCACTTGCTGAGATTGGTGTAACTGGTATGACTGTAACTGAAGTAAAAGGTTATGGTCGTCAAAAAGGGCATAGCGAACTTTATCGTGGTGCAGAGTATGTTGTTGATTTTTTACCAAAAATCAAAATGGAGATGATCGTTGCTGAAGATATGGTAGATCAAACTGTTGAAACTGTTGTGGAAGCGGCTCGTACAGGTAAAATCGGTGATGGTAAAATCTTTGTTAGTGATATTGAAAAAATCATCCGTATCCGTACGGGCGAAGAAGACACAGAAGCTATCTAGTTTTCTTTCTCACACACATTTTGTGTGTGAACCCTCTTTAAATCCCCTTTTTTTAATTTTTTCTACATATACTTTTTGATACACTAAGGCTAAACAATGCTTTAAGCTAAAGGTATTTTTATGATAGAAGCTGATTTTCAGTATATAATCGATACATTCTTTGCTCTTTTTGCTATGGTGCTGATTATTTTTATGGTTCCAGGTTTTGCGATGTTAGAAGCAGGACTTGTTCGGACAAAAAATGTCACATCTGTTGTAACAATAAATACAATGATCTATGCTGTAGCCTCGATGGCTTTTTTACTTGTAGGGTATAGTTATGCATTTGGAAGTTGGGATAATGATGCGATGAGTAAATGGGCTGCGTTTTTATTTCAGATGGCATTTGTTGGAAAAACTGTCAATATTATGAGTGGTGGTGTAAGTGAGAGAGTAAAGATTATTCCATTGATGATTTTTACTGTAGTGATGGCTGCATTAATCTACCCAACTGTTGTAAATATAACATGGGGTGTAAATATGCTAGAAGGGAGTATGCTAGATATCTCTGCAATGCATGATTTGGCTGGTTCAACTGTGATCCACTCAACAGGTGGTTGGGCACTTTTAGCTGCTATCTTAATCATAGGCTCACGTAAAGGACGTTATGTGGGTGATAAAATCAGAGTTATTCCTGCATCAAATATCCCTTTAGTTGTTCTTGGTGCACTTTTACTTTGGATTGGTTGGTTTGGTTTTAATGGTGGAAGTGTAGGTTCTATCAGCACAAAAGAGAATGCGGATGCTGTTGCACTTACTATTATGAATACAAATACTGCTGGACTTGCAGGAGCAATTATTGCAGCGATTATTATGTATGCTCGCTATAAACTTTTTGATATCACAATGATACTTAATGGTGCTCTTGGTGGATTGGTGGCGATTACAGCTGGTCCTGATCTATATGATATTTATACTCCGATTCTCATTGGTGCTATTGGTGGTGTATTGGTTGTGTTTGCTGTTCTTTTATTTGACAAGCTTAAACTTGATGATCCTGTTGGTGCTCTTTCTGTTCACTTGGTAAATGGTATCTGGGGAACAGTAGCAGTTGGTATCTTTGCAGATGATGTTTCTTTGATTGCGCAACTCAAAGGTGTAGCTGTAGTTGGTGTTTTTGCATTTGGTATCTCTTATATTGTTCTTTTTATTATCAACAAAATAGTTCCATTTAGAGCAGAAGATGATGTTCAAGTTGAAGGACTTGATGTAAATGAATGTGGTGTAGAGTCTTACCCAGAATTTAAACGTGCTATTTAATGAGACACACACCCTCTTTTTTCGTTTCAGTTGCGATTCATCTTGTTTTCGCAGCTGTTGCATTTTATATCTATAAGTATGCTTTTATTGTTGCAAAAAAAGCTTCTGAAGAAAAAAAAGTCTGTGTTTCTCTTAAGTGTATACACCATGAAGATAGTAAACAAGTAGAAAAAAAGCAAAAAGTAGAAAAAAAGAGTAAAAAAACTCCTGTAAAAAAAGTTAAAAAGCAAACAAAACAGATAAAAAAATTAAAAAAAACTCCTAAAAAAGAACAAAAAAAATCTCCACCAAAAGTAATAAAACAACAACTTGAACTACCAAAAACAGATAAAGTATCTAAACCTCTTACAACTCCTGTACAACAACAACCTAAAGAGGTTGTAATTTCAGAAGTAAAATCCCTTACTAAGCCTGTTGTAGATACAAAACCTCTAGAACAAAAGTCGTCACAAGATCTTTATTTAGATAAACATATTGCAAAAATTCAAAAACTTTTGAGTGAAAATCTTTATTATCCAAGAAGAGCAAGAAAAAGAGGTATTGAAGGGGTAGTTAAAGTTCATTTTCATCTTAATAAACAAGGGGAAGTGAGTGCTATTGAGATCCTTTCTTCAAAATATGATGTTTTAAGTCGTGCTGCAGTGCAAACACTACAAAACCTTTCTGGAGAATTTCCAAAGCCTGATGAAGAGCTAGAGTTAAATGTTCCTATACATTATTCACTAAAAAGATAAAAAATCACAAGAGTTGATTGACATACACTCAACTCTTGTGATATAATTCCACTAATAAAATAAACAATTATTAAAAGGAATAACTATGGCAAAATCATTATACGAAACATTAGAGATTAGCGAGAATGCTAGTGAATCAGAGATTAAAAAAGCATATAGAAAATTAGCAAGAAAATATCATCCAGATGTAAACAAAGAAGCATCTGCTGAAGAGAAGTTCAAGGAGATAAACGCAGCATACGAGATACTGAGTGATCCTGAGAAAAAAGCTCAGTATGATGCTTATGGTGATTCTATGTTTGGAGGTCAAAACTTCCACGACTTTTCAAGAGCACAGGGTGGAAATGTAGATTTAGATGAGATCCTTCGCCAGATGTTTGGTGGAGGTGGTGGCTTCGGTGGAGGCGGCTTTAGTGGTGGTTTCGGTGGAGCTGGTGGTGGTAACCCATTTGGTGGAGGCTTTGGTGGTGGAGGTTTCCACCAAGAGCCAAACCTAGATATTGAGAGCAATGTTACCATCCCGTTTTCTGTAGCGATCTTGGGCGGAAGCCATTCTGTAAGCATCAATGGTGAGCGTTTTGATATAAAGATCCCAGCAGGTGTGAAGAGTGGTGAGAAGATGCGTGTCAAAGGGAAAGGACATGCACAAAATGGTCGTGCAGGGGATCTTTTCTTAAAGATCAATGTTGCAGCAAACCCTGAGTATGAAAGAGATGGTGATGATCTTATCAAAACATTTGATGTGCCACTTTACGCAGCACTCTTTGGTGATAAGATAGCGATACAAACACTCGAAAAAGAGATCAAACTTAAAGTACCAGCAGGTACAAAAAACGGACAGAGCTTTCGTGTTAAAGAGATGGGTGCGATGAATAGAAAAACAAAAAAACGTGGTGATCTTTATCTAAAAGCAAACATTGTACTTCCAAAGGTTGAGGATCTTGATCCTGAACTTGTTGAGATGATGAAAGAGAAGCTTCCAAAGGAGTAAAAGATGATGCATAACTATGATGAACCAGTATATCTAATCAGTATTGTTGCAAAGATACTCGATATCCATCCACAGACACTTCGTCAGTATGAGAGAGAAAACCTTATCTGCCCATCACGCTCCAATGGTCGTATAAGGCTTTATTCTCAACGGGATATAGACAAAATCAAGCTAATACTGCGTTTAACTCGTGAGCTTGGTGTAAACTTGGCTGGAGTAGATAT
>JAMORZ010000201.1 GCA_027063295.1 Sulfurimonas sp. | reverse complement strand
TTGCTACATCTTTGATAGATGTAGAGAGAAAGCTAAAAAGCTCTCTTCTCTGCATAAACTATTTTCCAGCCTCAGTAGTTTTAAGACCTTCTAACATTCTATCACCATTCCAGCGAGATTTATTTGCTCCATCTGGATCAATATAATCAGGCTCAAAGTTGTTAGGAACAGCTAACTGACCTGTATCTTGTGGAGCATGACACTGAGTACAGTTAAATCTAGCACCAACAAGATGGTTCTGTTTTTTGATAGAGATGTGAGCAAGCTCTTCACTTGATGTATTTTCACCTTTAAGTGCATACGAACTTTGAGGTCTAAAGTTTGTAAAGTGTGAAGGTGGAATTGGAGTTGCACCCATATCTTTTGCTACTTCTGGCATATGACACCCTGTACATTGGTTGTCATTGATCTTAATAGGTATCATCCCTGTTACATCGTGAGGGATCATCGGTGGAGCATCTTGGAATGCTCTTTGGATTTTTTTACCACTACCTGCATAGTTTTCAGAATATTTTGTACCATGTGGTTTTACTTCTTCTTTAAATACAGGTGCTTTTCTAAGACTTAAAGTCTCAGCACTGATTGTTGGTTTAACTACTTCAGTTTTTGCAGGTGTTGCACTCTCGTTACAACCTACTAGCAGCAACGCTGCTGTACATAAACCAAGTGTAATTTTATTTATAATTTTCATCTTATTACTCTCCCGTTTTTTTGTTTTGTGCCATACTTCTTAGTGAAAAATTAAGAGCATCATCATCGCACACTTCTATACATCTAGCACAGTTTGTACACTCTCCGGAGAGAACAGACATTGTCTCTTTCCCTACCATGAAAAGTACCTGGTTCTCAGGACAAACCGTTTTACACTTCATACATAACGTACAGTTCTCCTCAATGTGTTTTACACGAATAAGGCTGAACTTACCTAAGAGGGAGTAAAAACCCCCAAGTGGACAGATATGCCCACACCACCCATTTTTAAGAACAAACAGGTCAAAAAGAAAAATGATAAGAGCTGCAGCCCATCCAAAACCGATACCAAAGGCGATCCCTCTGTGTATCATAGAGATAGGACTAATAAACTCAAACGCAGCAACACCAAGGATTGCCGAGATGATAAGACTGAGTCCTAAAACCCAGTAGCGAATGTTTCTTGAAGCAGGTTGTTTTACACCTGTGAGTTTGTTCATCCCTGTAACTTCACGCATAAATGCTGCAAAGTCAGTTACCATATTGATAGGGCAAACCCATGAACAAAATGCACGACCACCAAATAGTCCATAAAAAACAACAACTACAACGACACCGACAAGCAAGTCTGTTGCAATAACTGCTCCAGCTGCGACCATCTGCATCACCGCATAAGGATCACTCATAGGGATGACACCAAGTATAGAGGATGAACTCAAGTTTCCTTGTAACATTTTCCATCCAAAGGCATTTGCACCAAAGTAAAGGATAAGGATACTTATCTGTGTAAATCTACGCAGTATTAAGTATCTGTAGTTATTCCATAAAGTTTTCATTAGTACAGATCCTCCAAGCCACCATTGAGTGAATCAAGCGCACTTTTTTCACTGATCTTTGTTGTTGTTTTGATTTCAGAAGCATTTTCTAAACGCTTTTCATCTTTTTTGTCCCAACCTTTTATGTAGTAGTTTCCAGCTTTTCCCTGTGCTACTTCACGTGGCAGAACATAGATGGCTGCTTTTTCTGTTACACAGGCTCTTTCACACATACCACACCCTGTACAAGCATCAGCATGCACAACAGGTTTTAAAAAGGCATGTTTTCCTGTTCTGTCATTTTTTTGATACTCAATAGTGATCGCCACATCTAAAATAGGACAAGCTCTATAACAAGCATCACATTGAATACCCCAAAACGCAACACAGCTTTCTTCATCTATCACAGCAAGACCCATTTGGGCTGTATTTATATCGAGAACTCCATCTGTTGAGACACTTTGCTCATCAAGAGCTCCGGTAGGGCATACCGGAACACATGGAATATCTGGACACATATAACAAGGTACATCTCTAGGAGTAAAATATGGAGTTCCCAGAGGTTTGTGATCACCTGGTGCTGCAAGTAATAGTGTATCGTATGGACATGCTTCAACACAAAGCCCACATTTTATACATGTTTTGAGAAAATCCTCCTCTTTAAGTGCTCCTGGTGGTCTTAAAAGGAGCTCCGTTGCTTTTACTTCATCAATATAAGCACTCCAGATAAATCCACCCATAGTTGCAATACCTGCACTTCGAGCCATATTGAGAATAAATTTTCTTCTATCACTTGCTTGCTTTTTCATCTTCTCTTCTTTTTATCTTAAGCTTTGTAAATTTTTACCGCACATTTTTTGTAGTCTGTTTGTTTAGACATTGGACATGTCGCATCGAGACAAACTTTATTGATAAACACTTTTTCATCAAACCAAGGAACAAATACAAGTCCACGAGGTGGGCGGTTACGTCCACGAGTTTCAACGTGTGCTTTTACACGACCACGGCGAGATTCAACCCAACAAAGATCACCTTGTTTTAGTCCTTTTTCTTTAGCAGTTTTAGGGTTCATATAACAAAGCGCTTCTGGAACTGCACGGAAAAGTTCAGGTACACGCATAGTCATAGTTCCTGAGTGCCAATGCTCAAGTACACGACCTGTACATAACCAAGTATCGTACTCTGAATCTGGCATTTCTGGTGGATCCATATATGGACGTGCAAAGATTTTTGCTTTGTCTGTTAATGGTTTTTTCTTAAGGTCTTTCACACCAAGAAGGTCACCTTGTGGTAATGCTTTTGCTAACTTACCATAGAATGCGTGAGTTGAACCTCTTCCGTTTTCTTTTGCATGTGCTGCTGCATACGGATCGTATTTAACATTAAAACGCCATTGTGTTTCTTTACCATCAACAACTGGCCATTTAAGACCACGAACTTTATGGTATGTAGTAAATGGTGCCAAGTCATGACCGTGACCACGACCAAATGAAGCATATTCTTCAAAAAGGTACTCATGGATCATGAAACCGTAACCTTTGAACACTTTACCATCTGAACCAATAACATTTCTGCTATCACCAATACATTCAGAGTTATCAAAACCTTTTTGTGGGAAGCTTTCAAGATCGATTTTGTAAGATTTTGCTCTATCGTTTGCATAGAGAATTTCAAACATTGTTGTATCTTCAGAATAACCCATCTTCTTCGCTTCTTCGATAACACTTGGAAGTGCCTCTTTACGTGGACCACTCGGTGCATAAGCTCCCCAAAGATCTTTTACTGTAAAGCGTTTTGAGAGTTCAACCCATTGCCAAGTATCACTCATCGCATCACCTACAGGAAGAACTTGTTGTCTCCAGTGTTGTGTACGACGCTCAGCATTACCATAAGCTCCCCACTTTTCATAGATCATTGCAGAAGGTAAAACAAGGTCAGAAACCATAGCTGAAATTCCAGGATAACCATCAGAAGTTACGATGAAGTTGTCCATTTTACGAGCAGCTTTAATCCAGTGTTTTGCACTTGCAGAATCTTGGTAAGCATTACATACATTTACCCATGCAAATTTTACAAGACCATCTTCGATATCACGGTGGATCTTCATAATGTGTTGTTTACCAACAGGGTTGATAGTACCGTGTGGAACATGCCAACCATCTTCAGTGATCTTTCTATGCTCTTTCTTAGCTACCATCATATCTGCTGGTAAACGGTGACAGAATGTACCAACTTCACGAGCTGTACCACAAGCTGAAGGTTGTCCTGTAAGTGAGAACGCACCAGAACCTGGAAGTGCTTGCTTGTTAAGCATAAAGTGAACATTGTAAGATAAAGTATTTACCCATGTACCACGTGTATGTTGGTTCATACCCATAGTCCAGAAAGATACAACTTTACGACCTTTTTCAATGTAAAGATTTGCTAAAGTTTGAAG
>JAMORZ010000200.1 GCA_027063295.1 Sulfurimonas sp. | reverse complement strand
CGATGGTGTTAAAAGCTTTTTTCATATCATCTTCACTCATTGCTCCTGATTTGTAAAAGAGTAAAGTACCATCTTTATCGAAGATAAGTACATTGGAAGCATCATCTGCAATCTCCCATTTTTTTACTAAAACAGAGTTTTTGTCTTTGACATAGATAGTTTGAGGAAACTCCTCTTGTTTAGTTTTGAGAAGTTTTTCAATAATCATGTTTGGTTTCCATGTTGCAGCGAGATTGATGATAGCTATACTTCCATAAGCACCTTTTTTACGGTACTCTTTTTTTGCAAGAGCATTTGAAAAGTGTTCATTTGTGTCTTTCTCATCAGGATCGACATAAAAAAGTACATACACTTTGTCTTTGATGCTAGATGAGTTCCAAGCTGAACCATCGAGTGCAAGTCCGCCATTGTCACCTTCTATGGTTGCTATTGGTGGAACTTTTCCCACTTCAAGTGCAAAAAGATTTGCAAGTAGCAGTGGTAAGATAAGTAGTTTTTTCATAATTTACTCCATAGTTTTTGGTTAAGTTTAAGCTCATCTACAAGCCCCATCATCATATGGAGAGTGTCGATGTATTCCATCGATATTTTATACTCTAAAAGTGAACGAAAAACAGACGGTTCAAACATATCTTTGTTGTAAGCTATCCCAAGATACATTGTATTTGAGCGAAATGAAAGGTACAAAGGCACATTTGAGCGTTTTTTGAGCTTTAGGATTTTCTCCATAAAGGCAGGTGTAAGTATGTATCTTGCTTCTATCTGATCTGTGCCATAGACGACAAACTCCTTTTCAAACGCAGGGTTGTCCATCTTGATAAGTTGTTCTCTTGAGAAGTTTGTTTTTTGCAGGAGTGTACCTAGGTACTCACCAAAAATATTTTCTGCACTATCAGGAAGAACTACTGTGGATCCTTGAAAATATTTTGGAAACTCTGTAACAGCAAAGATCCCTTGAAAAAGGGTACTCCAAGTTTGTTTGTCTCGAGAATCTTTATGTTCTACTTCTGCATGAAAATCGGAAAATTTTATTTTTACCCCATCTATCGATCCATGAACATAGTCGTTGCCACTGACTCTGTCTGGTTCAGTCGTAAAAAAGTGAGCATGGAGAAAATATTCTTTGAGTATATGTTGGTTTGGTGAGTAGTGAAAATTACTCTGTATCTCTTTGATAAGTGGTTCAATAATGGCATACTTAAAATCGAGTGCATAATCTTTAGTGAGGTAACGATAGAAAAAAGCAAAAATAAAAAGAGTAGCTGCTCCTCCAAAGATAAGAGTATCTAGTGGGAGATGGTTTGTTTGTACATAAAACAAGAAAAGCAATACTAAAATAGCAAAAAAACTACCAATCGAGAGAAGCTTTTTTTTAAGTTTTATGCGCCTCTCTTCCAGCTCTTGCAGTTTAGGGTAAAGATCTTTGTAGTAAAAGTCTGTAAGTTGGCTTTTTGTTTTCATTATTTGTTAAAAAGCTCACCTACATTGATGTTGGCTCTTTCATTTTGTGGTATCTCAAACACCTCTTTTCTGGTATAACCCATTGCATTTGCCATAAAGTTTGTTGGGATCTGCTCTATGGCATTGTTATAGTCAGTGACAGCTTGGTTGTAAGCACGTCTTGCTGCTGAGATCTGCTCCTCCACTTCGCTGAGTGTGTGTTGAAGGTGGATCACATTTTCGTTTGCTTTAAGTTCAGGGTAGTTCTCAACAGCCACCATGATAGAGCCCAATGCTGCACTCATCTTTGCATCAAGTGCAATCTTTTGCATTTCTGAGATATTTGGCTGCATCGCTTCGGAGCGCAGTTTTGTGACATCTTCAAGTATAGACTTCTCATGCTCCATATATTTACTCACTGAAGCAACAAGGTTTGGGATGAGATCGTAACGTTTTTTAAGCTGTGTATCGATAGAAGCAAAGATATTTTCAACTTGATTTTTCTTTGCAACTAATGAGTTGTACATCAAGACTAAGATGATAAGAAAAACTATAAGAAGTATCATAGGCGTTGACATTGTGTAAACCTTTTTTTGTTTTATTGTAGCGTAAAATTATCTCTTTATGATAGAGTGTGCTGCAACATACCCACTTGCCCATGCCCAGGCAAAGTTGTATCCACCCCTTTGCCCTACAACATCAAGAGCCTCCCCTGTAAAGTAGAGGTTTTTCCTTTTTTTGCTCATCATAGTTTTACTATCTATTTCGTTAGTAGAGATACCACCACCACTCACCTCTGCATGGCGAAAGCCGTGAGTATCACTCACCTCAAATGTGAGGTTTTTAAGTGTGTTTGCAAGGTGTTTGAAACCTTTTGTGCCAAGTGTAGCTGCGTTTTGTTTTGGATCTAGCTTTGCAATCTCAAGCACTCCGTTGGCTATCTTTTGTGGGATGAGTGATTGTGTGAGTGCAAAGAGATTAAGTGAGGGGTTTTTTTGTGCTGTATTTTGAAAGTGTTGTGCGAGTTGCTGTGTTGAGAACTCCTCAAGCAGATCAAGTACAATATCTACTGCCATAAACTCACTCAGAGCCTTACTTGCAGCTTGGGAGATATCTAAAATACCAAATCCAGAGATACCGTATGTGCTAAAGAGTATATCACCTTTGTGGGTTTGCTCTTTAATGCCGTTTATTTTGAGTGTGATAGTTGCTTGCGTTTTTGCTCCTGCCATTTTTGATGGTACTTTTGAGTTGAGGTGGAGTTGTACCAAAGAGGGGTAGGGGGTGATGATGGTGTGTCCCACCTCTTTTGCAAAACACTCTGCTGCATCGTTACCACCAAGATGCTCAGCCGCACGTGAGCCTGAAGCAACCACCACAGCATCAAAACTATCAAAAAGGGGTGTGATGGTTTTTATGGGGTGCTCTGTTTTGATCTTGACACCCAAAGAGAGGGCTTTTTGCTCAAAAAGCAAAGCAACACTTTTGGCCTCATCACTTTTTGGATAGGTTCTGCCATCTTCTAGTGTGTAGAGTAATAACCCTATCTCTTTGCAAAACTTCTCAAACGCATGAAAACCAAACTGCTCAAGTGCATATCTGACAAAGCCGCTATCCTCTGAGAAATAGTTTTGCTCTGAGAGGTTTGTATTGGAGATGTTACATCGACCATTGCCACTGACTAAGATCTTTTTTGCTACTTTTGTGTTTTGCTCAAAGATGGTTACATCGCAGTTTTTTTGTGCACACACAATGGCACAAAGCAAACCACTCGCACCCCCACCAACAATGGCGACCTTTTTCATCAGAGTGTTACCACTTTTGCACCATAGCCACCAAGGTGTGGTGGTGCATCTACAAACTTTTTTACCCTTGGGTGTGCTTTGAGAAAGTTTTTTACTGCAAAGGAGAGTTTGCCTGTGCCGATACCATGATAAACAATCACTTCGTCCCATCCGTTGATGAGGGCATCGTTTAAAAACTTATCGAGCACATCACATGCTTCATCGGCACGGAGTCCATGCAGATCACACTTCAGTCCACTGCGTTTTTCCACATTGAGACTCACATCTGTTTTTGGTTTTGGAGTGGTGATGGTGGTGTGTCTGAGATGTTTTGTCTTAACCCTTACTTTCATACCATCCATCTCAACCGTTGCCTCTTTGTCACCCTTCATCGAGACTATCACCCCTTTTTGGGAGTGGTATTTCACCTTATCACCTACGGCAAAACTACTACTTTGTGGTGGCTCAACCTCTTTTTTTGGAAGCTTTTTATTTGCCTTGTTCATCGCTCTGTGGATCGCTTTTGCATCGTTTGCTTTGGCTGCTGCTTTTGCTTCATCTATGGCAACTTGGTAGCTGCGTTTGAGTGCTGCTTTTTGTTCGAGCAACTCTTGTTCTTGTGCTTGACGAGCCTCTTTGAGAGCTTTTTGTTGTTTTTCAAGCTCTTGGAGTTTTGCATCAACTTTTTGGTGTTTTGCTTTGAGTTCACGCTCAAGTGCACTTCCTCGCTCTATAAGCAGTGAGAGTTTTTCTGAGTTGTCACCATAAACCTGTTTGGCTTTTTCAACAAGTGTTGGGCTTATTCCATAACGGGCAGCTGTCTCAAACGCATAACTTTTTCCGATGAT
>JAMORZ010000199.1 GCA_027063295.1 Sulfurimonas sp. | reverse complement strand
TGTCAGTGAACTTATAGAGGTGGCAGCTCTACTAAAGGATGAGTAATGAAAACATCTGTTTTAGAGTTTAAACTTTTAGATGATATATTTTGTTTTAACACACAAAATGTTGAGTATGTTTTTGAGCTGGAGTCTTACGAAGAGGTAGCTGGTTTGCACAAAAGTATTGTAGGGATCACTAAGTACAACAACGATGTGATGCTACTTATAGATACTGCAAAGCTTTATAGTGATAAGACTCTTGATTTAAGTCGTGAAAAAAGTGTAGTTGTTATCAAAGATGAAGAGGGAATGTTTTATGGGATGTTGGTTGATGAGATCACAAAACTCGAAGAGATAGAGAGTGTTAAACTCTCAGTGGATCTAAATACCGAAGATATGGTGGTAAACCACTACAAAGACAGAGATGCTGATGAGATAGTCAGTGAGATACACCCTTTACCACTTTTTAAAAAGTATGATATCCCTGCGATGTCTTCTCATACACTGACACAGATCAAAAACAAAAGCAAAAATCTTACAACAGATGCACAAAGCTATCTACTCTTTAGGGTCAATGAACACTCTTATGCAATCTCATCAAAATATGTCAAAGAGGTGCTTGAGAGAGATGCAAAACTTTTTGAACTACCTCAAAAACTCCCCCATATAAAAGGGGCGATGCCTCTTCGTGATGAGGTGATACCCGTAGCACAGATAGAGGTCTCACAAAAAAGCTCCGATGTACTTGTAGTAGAGGTGGGCAAACGCAAGATTGGAATAGAGGTTGATGATGTTTATGATATAGAGTATTTTACCCTTTCACAGATTGAGCCGATGGTGCAAAATGACACTGGCATCAGTGCTTTTTACAATCATAACTCAGAGGTGATTGCGATCATCGATCCTGCTTTTTATATTGAAAATACACAAGAGATCGAAGATGAGATAGAAAAAACACACATGCAAGAGGTGGCACAGAGTAAAAAGTATGATTATCTTATCTTTTTTATCGCTGGAAAAAAATTTGCCATTGATATGGGATCTGTTCGTCAGGTTGTAGAGACAGATACTTTACAAAAAACACACTCATCCTCCATAGTAGCAAGTGATCATGTGGAGTTTATCTCGACATGGAACCACAAAGCTGTCAATATCATCACTCTGGAAAAAGAGCTTGGACTTCAAGCAAAAGGGGATGATACTCAGTCTATATTTATTGAGTATGATGGGCATGTTGTTGCGTTTATTGTGCATGAGGTAGATAATATAGTTTATCTTAATGAGGAAGATATCACATCTTCTGCATCACAAAAAGAAAACCTTGTAAATGGTGCTATCATGCATAATGATGAGGTGATAGTAAAATTTAATGAGAAATATATATGTTCTTTGGGATAAGAGGTGAAGATGAAAAAAAAGATACTTGTTGTTGATGACTCAGCAGTAATTCGCCGATATCTGATAAAGCTTTTTGAAGATGCAGGGTATGAAGTTGCATTTGCAAAAAATGGTCAAGAAGCATTAGAGAAACTCTTTGCCGAGCATTTCTCTTTGGTGACACTTGATGTAGAGATGCCCCTTCTTGATGGTATCGAGACACTCAGGGAGATTATGAAACGCAAGCCTACTCGTGTGCTGATGCTCAGCTCTCACCTTGAAGATGATGCACAGATCACTATGGAGGCTCTCAATCTTGGAGCACTCGATTATATTGCTAAGCCAAAAAACTCTCTTGAGATTGCAAAAGTATCACAGCAGATACTATCAAAGGTAAAAAATGCCTTGCAGAGTATGCCAAACTTTTTGAAAAAATCACGTGAAGAGTTTAAACATCACGATATATCCATAAGTGCAGATGTAGATATGGGGTTTGTCCTTGTAGGCTCCTCAACGGGTGGACCAAGACTTATAGAGCAGATTTGCAAAACTCTGCCTGAGAATTATCCTCATGCTGTATGTGTGGTGCAACATATGCCAACTGATTTTACTTCTAACTTTGCTAAAAGACTCAACACCCTCTCCAAAGTTGAAGTGCTTGAAGCTGACAATGGAGTGGAGCTCAAACCTGCAAGGGTGATAATTGCCAAGGGTGGAAAGCATCTTCATTTTAGAAAAAAGCTCAAAAGTTACAGTATTGTACTCGCCTCGAACATAAGAGAGAGGTTTTTTACTCCTAGTGTTGATGAGATGTTCTTCTCAGCTGCTGAGATACTGCCTGCTAAAAATATACTAGCAGTTGAGCTTACAGGTATCGGTGATGATGGAGCTGATGGTATGGTAGAGCTTCGTAAAAAAGGTGCACATACAATTGCTGAGAGTGAAAAAACAGCTGTTGTGTATGGGATGCCAAAAGAAGCAGCTCTTAGAGGTGGTGCACAAAAAGTGCTCGATTTTAACGATATACTAGATGAGATAATAAAATATGGCCAATAAAATAGATTTAACTCAAGAGGAGTTGCAAAAGCTTGGTGACTTTATGCACAAAGCAACTGGAAATAAGCTTGAAGTGCATAAGTTGCTGCGTTTTAAACGCAAGATTGAAGAGATTTTTCTTAAACATCATATCGATACATTTGGCAACTTTTATCATCAATTGCGTTTTATGAAATCTCCTGAATTAGTACAAGATCTCACCAATGCTCTTACTGTTAATGAGACCTACTTCTGGAGAGAGCATGAGCAGTTTCTTACACTCTCAAAAGAGATTTTACCAAAGTTTGTCACTCCAAACAAGCTTGAAAAAGTTCGTATCTTGGTTGCACCCTGTTCAAGTGGAGAGGAGCTTTATTCCATTATGCTGAGTATCTTAGATGCTGGTAATCTCATAGAGAAACTCAATATAGAAATAGTGGGGATAGATATAGACTCAGCGATGATCCAAAAAGCAAAAACAGGGCTTTACACCAAACGCAGTGTTGAAAAACTTCCAAAACATCTTTTAGAAACCTACTTCAAACAGGTAGGTTCACTCTATCAGATAGATAAAACACTTATCGATTCTGCAAGATTTTTACAAGCAAATATCTTTGATGAAAATCTCAGTGAGAGCTTGGGTGGAGAGTATGATATAATCTTCTCAAGAAATATGCTGATCTATTTTAATGCTGAAGATAAACGTAGCTGTTTTGGGGTTTTTCACAAACTGATGGAACCAGAGGGCTTTTTGTTTTTAGGGCATGCCGATACAAACAATATGGATAAAAAACTTTTTACTCCTGTATCGTATGGATTTCATATATTTAAAAAGATATAAACATAGGGATAAAAGATGGCAATAATTGAAGTAGATGAGAGTGACTTTGCAAGTGAGATGGATAGTGCATTTGATAGAGGTGATGTGGTGATTGTGAAGTTTGGATCAACTTACTGTGATGCTTGTATGGCACTTGGTTTTGAGCTAGAGGAACTAGATGATACGAGAGAAAATCTTACCATTTTAGAGGTTGACTGCTCCACATCAGAGGCTCTTGCAGAAGAGTTTGACATAATAGAAGTGCCAACTATGAAGATCTACAAACAAAGAGATCAAGTCTCTTTTGAGGGTGTTGGAGTGATTTTGGCAGAAGATATCGCAAAGTTGCTTGATTATTAAGAGTCTAATAATTAGGCAGTTTTTCTCCTTTTTTACTATAATGCACCCCAGTTTTTGTTTTGCTCACCCTTCTATTGTTGTATGGTACACACAGTTGTGTTTTGGAAAAATATTTGGGAGATTATGTTTTAAATATCTCAACATCCCAACAACATTTTACACCCGATATTAATCAGCTACTCCATTCATTTGCACAGCATGCACAAGATGAGTTAAGTTCTCCTGTTTATGGTATGCAAAAAAGTGTCAAAGAGAGTGTATTTTAGATACCCATAAGATAGCTCAGTATGTTTATGAAAAAAGTGGTATTACTGAACTTCAAGAGAGAAGTTTAGTTTCTTCTAAGATTAAAGCCCTTGCAATAGAGAGCGAGATATATTCTACACAAGATTTTTTATCGAGAATGCAAACACAACAAGAGTTTTATCAAAGAGTTATGAATGCAGTCACTGTTAACGAAACATACTTTTTGTGTTATGTGAAAAAAAAGAGTTTGATTGGTTGA
>JAMORZ010000198.1 GCA_027063295.1 Sulfurimonas sp. | reverse complement strand
AAAAAAGGTGCAGGTATTGTACTAGAGTCAGTAAGCCCATCGGCTGAACATCTCTACCATGAAGAGAATGACTCGTACATCTTAACCATTTCGCTACCTCGTTTTCCGTTAGAGACGGTTATCAATGCAGCAGATATGAATGAGATCAAATCTCTTGCAGATGAAAAAGAGCAGACACAAGCCCTTTCACAAAAAATCGGTGAGATTATTAAAGAGCATAAAGAGAGCTTTATGACAACTTTAGAGTTTATGAGTGTCGGAGCACTCTTTGGAAAAGTGATGGATGGAAAAGGAAATGTTCTTTTTGAGTTCAAATCAGATTCTGATCCGGTTGAATTTAAAGAAGATAAAAATCTCATTGATTCACTTAACGATATTGATGATGCCCTTGTCAATGAACTTGGTAAAGAAGTTCCTTACTCTGTTTTAGCAGATCGTTCATTTATCAATGGAATTGCAGATCGTGCTACAACACAGACACTCTTTGATCAAGGTCAAGCAAAATGGATTGAACAAGACAACAAACGCGTACTTGAAGTACATGGTGTTAAGTTCATTCCATACACAGGCAAGTACAAAAATGCAAAAGGTGAAGATAAGCAGTTCATTGAGAAAAATACTGCTATCGTTGTACCGGAGAGTACTGATGTGTTTAAGCTCTACTATGGTCGTGCAAACCATACACAAGCACTCAACAAAGCACCAAAACTCTTCTTTAGTGCTTCCCCTGAAGAGCTTCCAAAAGGTAGAGGTTACTCAATCATTAGTGAGATGAGAGCTATCCCTGTATGTGTTCGCCCTGGTGCGCTCATCAATCTTGAGTATGTTGCGTCGTAACTTCACTCCATAAGTCATAGTTTCAAACTATGGCTTATATTTGCCCTGTGAGATGATTTAAACCTTTTTCGACTCATTCATCATAAAAAAGTTTTAAACCATTTCTCGTTGAATTTAAACACCAAGTAAACACCCAAAGGAGATACTTTTATGATTACAAAAGCAGATTTAGACAAAGAGACAAGTCAAAAAGAACTCTTAGAGCTTAGTGATCTCAATGCAACAGGTAGTATTGATGAGAGTGTTATTGATGATGCTATCAATGATGCCATCGCTTTTATCTCCTCCTTTATTGTTATTCCAAGTGATCCTACACCATACTTGCGCTCTATTGCAGTTGATCTTACACTTTATGAGCTAAGAAAGATACACCAACTCCAAGATGAAGAGGTAAAAAAGAGCTGTGAAGAGAAGCTTATAAAAATGGCTAGAGGAACTATCCCAATTACAACAGCACAACAAAGTGTTGAGAGAAAAACAAAAAATGCATACAGACATGCAAAAAAGCGTCTTGAGTTTAAAGGGTTTAACTAATGGCAACAAAACAGCAAAAGATAGAGATAGCCAGAGCCTTGTATGTCACTTCAAAAAATGAAGATGAAATAGCTACAATACTACAAGTATCAAAAAAGACCATTCAGAACTACAAAGCACAAGATAGTGCTAACGGCAATGACTGGGACACCCTTAGAGCTGAGAAGCACATCAAAAAAGATGCACACAGAAGAGAGTACCTCTACAGTGACTTTGTCGGATATATGCACGATACACTCAGAGAGATCCGCGAAGCAGATGATCTAAGCTCTTCACAAAAAGCAGACAAGATAGTAAAACTCTCAGATGCTTTTTCAAAGATGAAACACATCGTAAGACACGAAGACCCAGAAGCTTTTAAAAGAGGTATCATCAAGCATGTTGTAGAGGTACTTGCAAAAACCATCGCATCAAAAAACTCTCAAGAGCTACTAGAAGCATTTGTCAATGCAGTAGATGAGTGTAAAGAGGATCTTGATGTCTCTATTTGATAAAGATGAACTAAAATCACTCCTAAGTATCACACAAGAAGATGCCATAGCAAGCGGCCATAGTAAAACAAAAGCACAAGTGATCTCACGCAGAGAGTTTAGCAAGTGGCTTGGTGAGTATGTAGATAGTCTAAAAGAGAGTATGCGATCAAACCCTACACTGCCACCACAGGAGAGAGAGCAGCGAGTACAAAAACAAAAAGATGACTTTCACTTTTTTCGCACAACATACTTTCCACACTACTACTATCTCCCAGGGAAATCTGCACTTCAAGATGGGCTTGAGAAGATCTACTACAGAATAAAAAACGCAAAAACAGGAGAAAAGTTCGCAGTAGGAGCACCGCGTGGACATGGTAAGACAACAGATGCGCACCTTGTCTTTTTCATCTGGTGTGTTGTCAATGACTTCAAGCACTTCTTGACACTCTTCTCTGATGCCATAGAGTTGGCAGAGACTATCATAGAGTCCATCAAAGCAGAACTTGAAGAGAACGACAACCTCAAAGCAGATTTTCCTCACGCAACAGGTATGGGGAAAGTTTGGAAGATTGGTGACATTGTTACAACAAATGGTATTCGCATCAAAGGCTTTGGTAGTGGTAAAAGAGTGCGTGGTATAAAACACGGTGTGCACAGACCAGACCATGCAGGCATAGATGACCTTGAAAATGATGAGAATGTACGCTCACGCGATCAAAGAGACAAGCTTGAGAGCTGGCTAGATGAAGCAGTCGCAAACCTTGGTGCTGTTGATGGAACTATGAGCATACTCTACACAGGAACCATACTGCACCGTGACTCGGTACTTGCTAGAAAACTAAAACTCAAGTTTTGGAATCCTATCATCTTTAGAGCCATCATTACTTTTCCAAAAAGAATGGATCTATGGGAGCGATATGCCTACATCTACAAACATACCGGTCTTGATGCAGCATCAGCTTTTTACAAAGAGAACAAAGAAGCTATGGATGATGGCGCAAGAGTGCTCTGGAGAGAAGCAGTACCAATAGAGATGCTTATGCGTAAACGAGCAGAAGCACCAAGGTCGTTTAACAAAGAGATGCAAAACAACCCAAATGCTGAAACTCAGAAGTTTAAACGCGAAAAGATGCACTTTTATAAACATACTCCAAATATAGATGAAACATTTGCCTGGTGTGACCCGGCAGGTAATGGAAAAAAGTCAGATTTTACCAGCTTTACCATTCTTGGAATCAATAAAAAAGAGAGAAAAGCCTATGTTTTGGCATCTGACAACAGAGTACTCTCTTCTAGAGAGATCATAGACACCTGCTTGGATCTGCAAAAAAGATACAAGTGTAAAAAGTGGGGCTTTGAGACAAATGGCGGGCAGTTTCACCTTAAAAACTGGCTTCTTGAAGCTGCTTTTGACAACGGTGTACATATGCCTCTTCGCGGATATCACAACTCAAAGAACAAAGAAGAACGCATAGAATCGTTAGAGCTTCCAATAGAAAACGGACAGATTATGCTGCATGAAGATTTTACCATCCTCATAGAACAGTTAGAAGACTTCCCAGAGGGCCTGCATGATGATGCTCCCGATTCACTTGAGGGGTGTTACATGCTCTCAAAATTGGCAAAGCAAAAACATGGTTCCTCATCTGCAAGACAAAACAGACGCTCCATTAGACCAAGAAACCAAAGAAGAAGAGGATAGATTATGAAAAAACTACTCAACATTTTTAAAAAAACACCACAAAAACAAGTAGCTCTCAAGCGAAGTGTAGCAGCCGCACCAAAGAGCAACATGCTTACTTCACTTATGAATGAACTACCCGTAGAGCGTGAGTGGCTTGACTACCATGAGATGAACAGAATCCTTCGCGATGCTACTGTTATATCTGCTTATGGAAGCAGAAAAGCGGCAACACTCAAAAAAGAGCTCCTCATAGAGTCTAAAAATGAAGCACTCAAAAGTGCTATAACAGCGACATTTGACTACAAAACACTCAGAAAGATACTTGATGCTCCAATGCAGGGGATCTCAGTCTTTGAGCTTAACTGGATAGAAGACGCTAACATTTTAAGACCAAAACTTGTAGAGAGAGACTATAGAAACTTTACAATTCACAACGACTCTTTGATGTTTACTCCATACGGCATACCTCAAGAGATACCTGAGCATAAAGTTATCTACTCGACCTATGAGGAGAAGTACAACCGCCCTATGGGAACACCTTTGGCTGAAGCACTCTTTTGGCCGGTAAAATTTAAAAACGCCTCT
>JAMORZ010000197.1 GCA_027063295.1 Sulfurimonas sp. | reverse complement strand
AACGCAAAATCTCATCCTTTTTGATCAGTTTTATTCTATCAATACTTACATACTCAGGAATGCTGAGTTGAAGTGCGGCTTGTAGTGAATGGATAATAGCACTATTTTTTTGTTTTTTTGTTAGTTTTTTATAGTTTATTTTTCGTAGTTTATAGTAGTAAGAGTTTCTTTGAAGATTATCTTGTTTAATCGTTTTGTAGCCCTCAATGGTAAGGTTGCCGTTTTGTAACTCCTCAAAATTAAGATGTAGAAGAATTTCTGCAGAACTTTTTTCATGAGTTGGTCGAAGTGCATCTGTAAGGCTTTCTTTATCTTCATGCTTGAGTCTATATGCGATGTTAAATTTCTCTTGTGCAAGTTGATCTTTTGCATAGTCTTTAAAGATAATTGGAGAGAATCTCTGAGCGATATCTTCACCTAAAAGGGAGGGATTCTTTTCTAGTTTTTTTACAAGTTTTTTGTAAGCATAGTACTCTTTTGTTTTTGTTGCTTTTGGATTGATATATGCTGTTGTAATGATCGTAAGAGGGATCTTGTCATCCCTTTGAAACCATTTTGAATGTTTTTGCTGCAGTTGCTGTGATGTTTGAAGTGCTTTTTCAACTTTAGCATAAAAGGGTGTATCTCTCTTTGTAGATGGTAGAGGCTTAAGAGATGATGAGGGAGTACACCCCACCAAAGTGAAGATAGCAGATGTAAGTATCAGAGATTTTTTGAACATTTATATCCTTAGAGTAGGGCATCGATACGACCTTCAAGGGCTTTTATCTTGCCGTTGAGTCTATCTACTTCTTGTCTGTGTTTAGAGTTACGTTGTTTAAGAACTTTGAGCTCATTTCTAAGCTTTGTTAATTCTTCAGAGAGGATATCAACATTACCAAGTGCACGTTGAAGTTGGATTTGGTACTTTCTGATGAGTATCTCTGCTTCTTGAAGGGTCATCTTCATCAACTCATTACTGCGTTGCTCTTTGTTTGTGATACTTTTAAAGTAGTACATCTTTACAAAAAGCCATACTGATAGTATGGAAAGAATTGTTAGAAGTGACCATTCCCAAAACATACAGACCCCTTTAGTTTAGTTCTATTTTTTCTACACGTCCACAGTGGCGACCACCATCAAATCCATGTTCTAGCCATGCATCGATGATAGATTCTGCAACACCTTTTCCAACGATACGTTCACCAAAACAAAGTATATTTGCATCGTTGTGACCACGAGCAACACTTGCAGTATAAGCATCGTGACAAAGTGCAGCACGGATCCCCTCATGGCGATTTGCTGCCATACTCATACCGATACCACTTCCACAGATAAGTACACCCTGACTTCCAGCATCTTCAAGTACAGAAGCAGCTACCTTGTGTGCATAGTCTGGGTAGTCAACTCTATCTTTTGAATATGGTCCAAGATCTTCAACCTCGTGTCCTTTTGCTCTGAGTAACTCTACTGTATAATCTTTTAGCTCGATTCCTGCATGGTCTGTTGCAACATAAAATTTCATTTTTTCTCCTTTAGTTTAGTAGTAAGCCGATGATAGTTTGTACCGGCAAGATTAGTAAAATATCTTTAAGTGGTGTCATAAGTACAATAAGTACGATGATGATGCCGTAGCGTTCATTTTTGTAAAAAAACTCTGCTATGTGGTTCATTTTGTTTTTAAGTGATAGATGGATAATAAA
>JAMORZ010000196.1 GCA_027063295.1 Sulfurimonas sp. | reverse complement strand
CCTAAAAGGTAGCGAGATATTGCATCTTCTTGGTTTTGTAAAAATTCTGCAATCTCTAAACGCAACTGAACTTGATAAGTTGCGTTTACCCAGTTAAAAAGCATATATGAGAGTGCTTTATATCTATACCCCTCTTTACCTATAAGAAGTGCAGCATCTTCCCCTTTAAACTCAACCAAAAGTGTTTGATCATCATAAGCACTTACCTCTATCTTTTCGATCTCAAAACATGTTGTAGCAAAAAGTTTATTGATCTGTTCTTCCACCTCTTGAGCTATAGATGTCATCTCAGAGGAGATATCATTTTGTTCATCATACTCATCATCATAATCAGCTGTATAGCTCAAACCACTCTCAAGTTCTACTTCATCATCTTCAGTTTGATCACTTACAAATGATGCAGGCATGATAGTGTCATGTAGCATCACTGGGGTTTGATGATCTTCTATTGTTTGTTCCTCTTTCACCATCGTTTCATTTTTTACTACAGTTTCAGGCTCAATAGAAGGTATATCCTCTTTTGAAGGCTCTTGTTTTTCTACTACTTCTGGTTTTTTTAGTGCTGCTACAATGATAGCTTTCTTTTTAAAAAATCCTAAAAAACCCCCAGTTGGATACTGGACAACTTCAACATTTAACTCAGTGATAGAGCATTTAAAAGAAGATGCTGCTTCTTGGTAAGCATCTTCAAGAGTTATTGCTTCGATCTTAATCATTTTTCTTTCCATGTTTTTTTGCTAATGCTATCTCTGCATCTTTAGCATTTTGGTATTGTGTATTTACAATAAACTGCTGACCAATTGAGAAAAGGTTATTAACAAACCAGTAAAGAACAAGTCCTGATGGGAATGTGATAAAGAAGAATGTAAAAATTACAGGTAAAAACTTCATCACTTTTTCTTGCATAGGGTCAGTAAAGTTTGTTGGTGTCATACGTTGTTGAAAATACATAGATGCACCCATAAGAAGTGGTAAAATATAAAATTGATCCATACGTGAAAGATCAGTAATCCATAAAATCCACGGAGCACCTTGAAGCTCAACTGCGTTTAAAAGTACACGATAGATCGCAAAGAAAACAGGGATCTGCAGAAGCATTGGTAAACATCCACCAAGTGGGTTAGCACCATGTTTTTTATACATCTCCATTGTTGCTGCATTCATACGTTGTGGATCGTTTTTGTACTTCTCTTTGATCTCTTTGAGTTTTGGTGCAAGATCTTTGATCTTTTGCATAGACATCATACCTTTGTATGTTAAAGGGTAAAGCAATGCTCTGATGATTGTTACAAGACCAATGATAGCCCAACCCCAGTTTCCAAAGATACCGTGCAACCACGAAAGAAGTGCAAAAAGTGGTTTTGCAGCGAATGTAAACCAACCATACTCAATAGCATTTGTAAGTACTGGGTTGATATTTTTGAGTACTTTGTACTCTTTTGGACCAACATATCCACTAAATTTCATATTTGGCATTGCATCAAAATACACAACAGGATTGTTGTCTCTGTCACGATCAACAATAATTGTCGTATCTTTACTAAATCCATACATAATCGTCGCAGTGTATTGATCAAACGCAGAGATAAGCTCTACACCTGTAAATGTCTTACGACCCTCTGCATCACCATCTTCGATAATAGTTACAAGTTCATCATCAGTATACACCATAGCACCTACAACTGTCATCATCTGCTCTGTTTTATTTACCTGTGGACGTTTTCCAAGATATACAAAATATCGCACATTAGAAGATACATTGATATTTACATCATAATGTCCATCTTTGTAAAATGTAATCTCTTTGACTACATCTAATGTTGAAAGTTTTTGCGTAAGTGTTACTTTTACAGGTTCACCAGCTAACGTTACTTCACTGATACTTGCTGTATAAGGTGTTTGTGATGCTTCTTTATTTAGATTTTCATCTAAAAATCTTATATATAAAGGTTTTGCACCTTTTTGAGCGATAAGTTGTGCATGATGATCCTCTTTATCTCTAAATTTTTCATCTAGAAGCTCTTTTGAAGAGATACGACCAAGTGTATCCATTTTTAAAATAAAGTCATCACTTTTTACTGTCACTATAGTACTTGCATCATAAGAGACTCTCTCTTGATCTGAAACACTATGTCCTGCAACAGCTTCAACTGTTGGTTTTTGAGCTGAACTATTCTCTTGAGTCTCTTGAGACACAACCTTTTGTTTATTGTTTACGTTTGGTGTGTCGTTCTGCTCCACTGGTGGAAAAATTGCCGTATATATTACGAAAAATACTATCGATGATAGCACGGCTACTAATAATCTTTGATTTGGTGTCATCTTTTCTAACACTTGCCTACCCTTTGTAAAAAAAATTTTTTATAATGTAATAGTGGCCTTTTTTATTTGGAACAAGCCAATATTTAATGGAATCAACCCCTAGTTTTTTGGGTTTACATCGGAGCTTATAGAGCAATGGATACTCTATGCCACCTTCAAAAAGTTGATTGCAACGCAGTATTCTAGTAAAACTGTGGTAAAAAGCACTTGAAATGGAGTTGTTTTCAAAATGAAGTCGTGCATATTCGCTACAAGTTGGGTAATATCTACACGAGCCAAACCCAATAAGTGTAAAAAACTTCTGATAAAGCCACAGTAGTTTAAGTAAAAGTTTTCGCACGAGAGAGTACCTTCTTAAAATCTTTTTGGAGTTGCTCATAAGAAGACTGAAACAAACCTGCTTTTGCAACAAAAACATAAGAACCGTTTTTAAGTTTTGATGAATTTTCTAAAAACATTGCACGGAGTCTACGTTTTGCTCGATTGCGTTTTACTGCATTGCCGATCTTTTTTGTTGCAGTAAATCCAACTTTGCAAACTTCTGCATGGGGGAGATAAAAAAGTACAACACTTCCAGAGTGCTGATTTTTTCCTTTGTTATAAACATACTGAAACTCACGATGTTGTTTCAGTATGTCAAAACCGCCTAAACTGACAATCTTTTACGACCTTTTGCACGACGACGATTAATTAAGTTACGTCCATTTTTAGTAGCCATACGACTTCTAAAACCGTGAGTTCTTTTTCTTGGAGTATTATGTGGTTGGTATGTTCTTTTCACGACATATCCTTCTTTAAAATTAAGTTCGAAATATTACAGAAATGTTACTTAAATATTGGTTAATAAAATAGATTCTTTATTTTGCAATTATTTCGATATAATGTTTGCACTCTAAATTAACTAAAGAGGAATCACTTTTATGATGAATATCAATCGTGGTCTTTACGCAACTCTTTTTATAAGCTTTCTTTTTTTGTTAGCTGCACTTAGTTTTAGCTACAAAAATATCTCTCATAATAACGATATGATAAAATATATAGAAAAAGAGCAGATCAAACTCAACTTTTTTGCAAATAAACTCAACTATGATATCGAAAAAAATCAAGCAAATGTTTTACAACTGATACTTCTTGAAAAAGGTTTCACAGAACAAACAACAAAAAAATCTTTCCAAGAGATCCAACACTCTATCGACAAACTAGAAAAATTTCTACAAAAAACAAAAGCCGATCTTCCAGGCTTTTTAGATGTACTCAACACAATCAAAAAAAGAGTTATAGCTTACAAAGATGTTCAAAGTTCTCTTTTAAAAATAATGCACTCTGAAGATAAACACAAATTTGAGGAAACACTATTTCGCTTTAACCATATTACACAGAACTTTTTTGAAGATACAAACAAGCTCATTGATATCTCAAATGAAAACCTTTACACAAAAGTACTCGAACTCAAAGCAAACAATGATTTGAGTGCTACAATGATTCTGTTCTCTTTTTTAACAGCTATTATCCTTATCACCTTTGTTATTTTTAAGTTTTTACGACTCCATACAAAACTAGAACAGCAACTCCAACGTGCTGAAGCAGCAGAAAAAGAGCAAAAAAGCTTACAAAAACAACTGCTTCACTATAATGAAGATCTTGAAAAAGAGGTTGCTAAAAAAGCTCAAGAGATACGTCAAAAGATCTATACAAACTTCCTGACAGGTTTACCAAACAGAAACAAACTTCTTGAAGATCTTGCACTTTATGATTTTAAAATGGTGGCACTTCTCAACATTGATAAATTTCAATCCTTTAATGATATCTATGGTGAAGAGGTTGGAAATATTGCCATTAAACTCACAGCTGAGTTTTTCCAAGAAGAGCTCAAAGATGAAGAGCTTGAACTCTATCATGTTGGTGG
>JAMORZ010000195.1 GCA_027063295.1 Sulfurimonas sp. | reverse complement strand
AAAAGAGTATATCAGCTACTCATTAAGTGGAGCGAAAAAACTCTTTGGCATAGCGATGGTGCTGCTCTTTGCGTTTGGTATAGGTAAAGTTACTTCACAGATGCACACAGGGCTATATCTTGCCTCGTTTGCAAGTGAGAACATCGATGTGGTTTTTTTGGCTGCTTTGATCTTTTTGCTCAGTGGTGTGATGGCATTTTCTACAGGGACATCGTGGGGGACATTTTCTATCATGATCCCCATAGCTGTACCGATGGCAGTAACTTTAGGTGCAGATGTAGCACTTGTGATAGCTGCTGTTGTGAGCGGTGGAGTGTTTGGAGATCACTGCTCCCCTATCTCAGATACTACAATCATATCTTCAATGGCAAGTGGGTGTGATGTGCTAGAGCATGTAAAAACACAACTCCCCTATGCACTTTTGAGCGGAGCAGTTGCGTTTAGTTTGTTTGTGGTGTTTGGTTTGTTGAAAAGTTAGGCAACTTGAGAGTTTAAGCTTTGAAGCTTTTCTGCCAACCACATTTTTATAACAGCTTGATGATTTACTCCAACTATGTTTTGCTTCTTTGTCAAGTGATTGAATCATCCAAGTTGGGAAATCTATATTTACCCTTTTTGATTCTTCGTTTATCATCTTTATTTTAGAGGTATCAAAATACTCTAAAATTTCATCTTTGTTCTCATCGAACTTTCTATCTATTTCTGATGCTTTCATAAAGTTTTTTTCCCTTATCTCTAGATCTTCTTACAGAGATGATTCTTATATTTTTCCCCTAATGAAAATTATTTAACTCCCAAGCACACTGTTGATGGAGTATCTCATATCCTCATCAAGGTTTTCCATTGAACTTAACATCCATCTAAGATACCCTGCATCGCTTTGTGCTACCTCTTGAAGAGTTTTTCCTTTGTATTTTCCAAAGCGAAATGTTTTTATCATGATCGGGGTATTGGTAAGATCAACCATCTTCTCAACAGGGTTAGATCCTACAAATGCCTCTTGTACTAGCATTCTTAGCTTTGATAAAAAAAGTTTTAACACAAGTACATCTCCGATGGCATCGTGCGCTTTTACCTCTATGCCAAGTTTGTCAGCTTCTGCTTGTTCTTCTTTGTAAAGCCCCATCTTGTAGCGAAAATATTGCAGACGGTGAGCCTCCTCATCTGGAAGTATATGTTTTGCAACCCTGAGGGTGTCTATCACCTGCATTTTGGTGTCAAACCCTTCTTTTTCAAGCATAGTTATATCAAAAGGTGCATTGTGTATGATAAGGTAGTTCTCTTGAGTATTAAGCTCAAGCAGTCTTTTATAAGCTGTAGTCCCTGTACATTTTGGTTTATTATCTACCATCTCTTGGGTGATTCCATGTACCTCCATCGCTCCAAACTTTATGGGTACATCTGCAGAACAAAACTCGTTATGCACCTCTATCTCACTGCCACTAAGCACCATATAACCGAGCTGTATAATTCTGTCGCTCTCCTCTGTTCCTGTTGTTTCTGTATCTAGTATGATATATTTTTTTGCCATTATTTTACTCTTTGTTGTTTCATAATATGATACACTATTTAAAAAAATAAAGGGTAATATAATGCTAATGACTCCAATACCCTACCTTTTTTTCTTTGCTTTTCTGGCAACTGGTGTGAGCTACCTTCTTCAAAAGAGGAGTTTGGGTAAAAAAGGATATTTTGTTGGGATCTTTATGATCTTTAGCATCAGTTTTGCTCTACATTTTTTTGGATTGTTGCACTACAATGAAGTGATCGCTGTGAGTGTTGAGAACATACAAAAAAATATGCTTCTTGCTATGTTGTTTTTGTTTGCACTTGGTGTAAGAAGAGATTTTTCAGGTGCACTAGGGTGTGCTTGTAACCTCGGGGTAAAAAACTACTGGTCAGTGCTAGTGCTATCTTTTGTGGTGGCAGTTGTTGTGCATTTTGTTGCTTTTAGTTTTTCTTTTGAGGGGGTAAGTGAGATTATTGCAGCATCTTTGATGGCATTTGTTTTTGGAGTGGTAGGATCATACACAAGACTCTCACACCTTCAAGGTTCACAAGAGGTAGCTACAACTATGAGTTATCTTTTTGTAGCACTTTTAGCACCACAACTTTACTATTTGAGTGTTGCATAAAGAGAAATTAGTATATAATTCATTATCGATTTTAAAAGAGGTTTTTATGGCGAAGAGGATATTTATTACAGCGACAAATACCGATGTTGGAAAAACATATACAACAAAAAAACTTCTTAGAAGTTATGCTGCTGAGGGGATGAGGGTTGGAGCTATTAAGCTTATTGAAACAGGTGTGAGTGATGAACCATCAGATGGTTTAGAGCTACTTGAGACTCTCAAAGAACTCAATGCTGAGTTTGTGGATGTTACACTTGAAGACATCGTCCCTATCACCTATGAACTTCCGGCTGCTCCTTTTGTGGCATCACAGGGAAAACCACTCGATTTTGAACTGCTCAATGAAAAGATAGCTAAACTTGAGGAGTTGTGTGATGTTTTACTTATCGAGGGTGCTGGAGGATTGCTTGTGCCTGTTGATGGTAGTTTTATGATGATAGATCTTATCTTGTTTTTTCAAGCGAGTGCTTTACTTGTAACACACTGTTCTTTAGGGTGCATAAACGATACACTCTTGAGTTTACAGTCACTTAAAAACAGAAATATCAATGCAATGGTCGCGTTTAACTGTAGAGAGAATGATAGTAGTTTTGATGAAGTGAGTGCACCTTATTTTCTTCATACAGGGTATGATATCTTAAAAGTAGATCAAGATATTGACGAGATTAGCAATCTCTTGTATAATCTCTAAATTAAAATAAGTGGAGAGTCGATGCAACATTTAATCCAAACAGATGATTTTAGTGTAGAGGAGATTGAGCAGATCTTGGCAGATGCAAAAAGATTTAGTGATGGAAGGTTTGAGAGGATACTTCAAGATAAGATCATCATCACACTTTTTTTTGAAAACTCTACAAGAACAAAAAGCTCTTTTGAGATAGCAGCAAAACGTTTGGGAGCTGATGTTGTGCATCTTGATGTTACAAAAAGCTCGACCAAAAAAGGGGAGACTCTTGTAGATACTGCGATGAATCTTGATGCGATGGGTCCAGATGCCATCATTGTGCGTCACCAAAACGCAGGTGTTCCAAAGATCCTCTCTAAGCATACAAAAGCAAGTATCTTAAATGCAGGTGATGGAGCACATGCTCACCCATCTCAAGCACTCCTTGATCTTTATACTCTCAAAGAGCATTTTGGTGATGTGAAGGGAAAAAAGATAGCAATCGTTGGTGATATCAAAAACTCCCGTGTTGCAAACTCCAACATAGAACTTCTAAGCCGTTTTGGGATGGAAGTGATTTTAGTAGCTCCACCACAGTTTTTGCCAAAAACTTCGCTAAGAACTACACACTATCTCTATGAGATTATCGATGAAGTGGATGCTATCATGTCACTTCGTACACAAACAGAGCGCCACTCCTCACAAAGTTATGCTTCACTCAAAGATTATGCGAGTGACTTTTGTATCACCGAAGAGCTTTTGGGTGATCGTGACATCATACTGCTTCATCCTGGTCCAGTGCATAGAAATATCGATATCACCGATGCACTTTTAGAAGATGAGCGATGCAAGGTGCTCCAGCAGGTAACAAACGGTGTCAATATCCGAATGGCTATTTTGAAAAAACTGATCGCTTCGTAGCAGATATGTCTTTTGCAAAACTCAACCAGCTTGGCTCCAAGCGAATCCCCTTTTTGTTTGTTAGTGATTTTGAGGGGGAGTGTGTTGAGGTTTTTTTGCTCGATGAACTTTACAAGAGTGACATAGAGTTTAGCATATCTGAGCCAAGCTCCAAACAAACGCACACCCATAGTTTTAGCACAACTGCTGTCTCTTTTGAGAGTTACAAAACAAAGTTTGATAAAGTAATAGAGAAGATAAAATCTGGTGAGACCTATGTGCTAAACCTCACTCAACCTACAAAGATACAAACCCCCCTCTCACTCAAAGAGATATACAAAAATGCAGAGGCACACTACAAGTTGCGTTTTGCCAATAAGTTTGTCTGTTTCTCCCCTGAGAGCTTTATAACGATAGAGAATAACACCATCAACACCTACCCGATGAAAGGCACTATCGATGCCTCCATTGTAAACGCAAAAGAGAAGATACTCTCAGATGAAAAAGAGATGGCAGAGCATGTGATGATAGTCGATCTTTTAAG
>JAMORZ010000194.1 GCA_027063295.1 Sulfurimonas sp. | reverse complement strand
GCCAAGATAAACTGCCCGATGATAAGGTTACGAAGACCCCCATCGATAAGGTCGTTTAAAAAGAGGCTAAAGTGAAACGAGCCAAGCCCTTTGATAAAAAGGGTGATAAGTATCCACCCTAAAAACACAAGACCAATAAGTGCTGAGAGAACAGAGAGTGCTAAAAAGATTTTATTTACTACAAGTCTCATTATTTAGCCTTTTTCAAGAAGTAAAATTTAGCCAAAGAGATGATAGCAAAACTGATAACAAACAATATAAGAGCTAAGTAAAAAAGTGCACTTTCCCCTAGTCCACTCGCTTCACCAAAGTTGTTTGCCATCGCAACAGGGATCGAGATGGTAGGGTCTGTGATCTTTTGAGGAAGCACAAAAACACTCCCAATAAGAAACGCAACTGCCATCGTCTCACCCAAAGCACGACCAAGAGCCAAGATGATACTTCCAATAATTCCCACCTTTGAAAATGGAAAGATGATATCTTTGATAACTTCAAACTTAGTAGCCCCTAGTGCATAGGCTGACTCTTTGAGTACCCCTGGAGTTGTGTTCATACTATCACGAGTGATAGCTGCCATAAACGGAAGGATCATCACACCCAGAACAAGCCCAGCAGTAAGAAGTGAGACTTGATACCCACCAACCAAGTCAGCCACAATAGGAGCAAAATAGTAAAGCCCCCACATACCAAAGATGATAGATGGGATAGCTGCTAAAAGCTCTATGGCGATCCCCACGATGTTGGAGATATTTTTAGGTGCAATCTCTGCTAAAAATACAGCGATCCCCATAGCAATAGGCAGTGCAAACGCAAGAGCGATGATGGTAGTAAGGAGTGTTCCAACGATAGGGACAAGTCCACCATAGATAGTTTTTGTAACGTCCTCTTCATCCTCATCAAAGAGCATCTCCTCATCATCATTTGAGGCTTCATCTTCATCCACTATCATCTCATCATCTTCATCAACAATCATATCATTATCGATGGCAAAATCATCTTCGCCAAATGCACTATCTTGTGTTTGGGCTGGAGCATTGAGAGTTACCTCTTTGTTCCAATCAGGGTTCGTAAGAAAATCAAAACCAAACTCATCGATAGCAAGTTTAGAGGAGCTCAAAAGGGTAAGAAAGATCCCCACCAAGATAACAAAGACAACAGAAGCACTAGCAAGTGATAATTTTTGAAATATTTTTTCCATACGAAATTATATTTTTGTTTGATTACAGATGGGTTACAGGAAAGAAAAGTGGTTTAGCTTAAAAGTGTAGAGTTTAGCAACCAAAATAAGAGACCGTTTAAAATTCCGTGTCAGTAACTTTTAGTAGCACTTAATAGTTCTCCACAATCTCTCAATAGCAATATTATCAGTTGCTCTGCCTTTACTATCTATTGATACAGCAATATCATTGTCTTTAAGGGTTTGCGTATGGATATAACTTGTATATTGTCAACGGCGGAGTTAAAATAGCTCTTGTTTATGTTCTAAATTCAAAAGTAAACAAACTTGAGTTATAAAGCTATCACTTTGAAAGTAGTTTATACTTTGGAGTGCTTTTTGTGGTGTTTTTTCTAAATGGATAAATTTTATATATCTCTCAAGTTCTAGTTGGTAGTGAGCTTTGCCAAGTATCGTATAAAACTCTCTTAACTCTTTGTCTGAGGTTAGTTTGTGTTGTATAGTTCTGTTTTGTTTTATAAACTCTTTTATCTTTTGTAAAGGTAGATGACATATCTTTTTTGCCATGACTCACCTTTTTTTGGAGCGGACGACAAAAATCGAACCCGCGTATGAGGATTGGTCGTCCTATCTGGGGTTGAAGCCCAGCACCCAGCCATTAGATCACATCTACATAGTGATTCAAAAGGATCTACCTGATCCCTTTTTCACTCCAGTAGTTTCTCACTTTTGCAGTGAGTGAGTCTGGGAGTGGTACAAACCCTAGAGATTTTGCTATATCTTGACCGTTTGTATAAGCCCAGTCATAAAATGCAGTCACTTTTTTGTTTGTCTGGGTTTTCTCTGCAGGGAGAAGGATGAAAGTTGCTGCTACCATTGGGTAAGACTCAGCACCTTTTGGATCAGCTATCACAGCATAGAAATCTTTAGCAGGATCGAGTGATGCTTTTGCTGCTGCGATCTGGAAAGATTTGAGTGTTGGTTTGATAAAGTTTCCTGCTCGGTTTTGTACCTCTGCCATAGCGATGTCGTTGTTTTTTGCATCAGCATAGTCGATGTAGCCCACTGAGTATGGTGTTTGTTTGAGCAGTGCTGCTACACCTGAGTTTGTTTTTCCACCTACATGGTGATCCCCTGGCCAGTTGAGTGATTTTTTCGCACCATATTTTTTCTTCCAAGATTTACTTACTTTACTTAAGAAGTATGTGAAGTTATAAGTTGTTCCACTCCCATCTGCACGGTGAACAAATGTAAGTTTTTTGTGTGGAAGTTTTACCCCTGCATTTGCTTTTGCTATCACTTTGTTGTCCCAGTATTTTATCTTCCCAGCAGCGATGAGAACGAGAGCTTTACGACTGAGTTTAAGATTGCTTACACCTGGAAGATTGTACCCCATTGTGATAGCTCCAACAACACCGGGAAACTGATAGAGTTTGTTTTTCTTGAGTGTTTTTGGGCTTAAAGGTTTGTCTGTTCCAGCAAAATCAACAGAACGAGCCTTTGCATCTTTGATCCCTTTTGATGAACCTTTTTTGATGTAATCTACTTTTATACCTGTATCTTTGTTGTAAGCTTTGATCCACTTTTGGTACACACTGTATGGAAAAGAAGCCCCACTCCCTTTGATAACATCGTTTGCACCAAGAGAAGCAACAAGTAAAGAGGATGCCAAAACTGTTTTGATAACTTTTGTCATATTTAAAACCTTTTATTTTTATCTTGGCAAAATTATAAAATCTCTCAATTACACTTCGGTTACATATAAAAAACAAAAATGTAACCAAAAAGAAACCGAGCTTTTTTATACTTGCATCAACAAAAAACAAAATAAGGGAAATCCAATATGAAAAAAATTATATTATCTGCTGTAATGCTTACTTCTTTGGCAGTAGCGCAACAAGAGGTAAAAGAGACAACTGAAAAAAGCTTTATTGACAGGTTCCATTTTAAAGGTGACTTAAGATTAAGATATGAGAGCAAAGAAAAGACATATTTTGATGGAAGCGAAAAAAATACATATCACAATAGATATCGTTTACGATTAGGTTTAAAAGCTGATATTATAGATGGTTTACAGTTTGAGGTTGGTGCAAGAAGTGGTAATGCTAATCCAACTTCAGGAAATCAGACTTTTAAGGATGATGAAGCTTTATCAGAGTATTTTTGGGATTCACTTAGCTTGAATGTTGTAGCACTTAATTATAAATTTGACAACTCTACTATAAAGGCGGGTAGAGCGGCATATATGATGTATAGACCGATTAAATCGCAGCTTGTATGGGATAATGACATCTCATTGGATGGTCTTAACTATCAGTACAAAGATGATTCAAATATTATCACTTTTGGAATCAATCAAACAAGTTTCGCAGATGCTTCTGTTAGTAAAGATGATGTTAACCTTTTTCTAGCACAATATGTACGTACAATGAAGCTAGAAAATGCAAAACTTAATCTAGGTGCAGGTTTTTACTATTATGATGGTATAAAAGGCAATACTCCTCTTTATGATTCAAATAAAGGCTCTGGAATGGGTAATACTATGGTAACAGATGAAAATGGAGCATTAGTATTTGCAAACGATTATCATATCGCAGAGGGATTTGCTGAACTTAAATTTAAAGAACTGCTTGGTATGCCGTTTGCCCTAGCTGCTGGAGTAGTATACAATACAGCAGTAAGTGATAAAAATTTTGGATATGATGTTGCATTTCAGATAGGTAAAGCTAAGAAAATCAACGATTGGCAAGTGAAGTACTCTTATACTGAGCTACAAGAGGATGCTACACTTGGTGCACACTCTGACTCAGATAACTTTGGAGGTGGTACTGCTGCAAAAGGTCATGCAATCAGAGCAAAATATAAATTTGATAAACATACATACCTTGCAGGTTCTTGGTTTTACAGTACACGTTATGCAAGTAAAGATGCTAAAGCTGGTGATACAGATTATGAGCGTGTACAATTGGATGCAATCATAAAGTTCTAAGATAACGATAAAACTTTTATTTCTCCCCTATTTTGTTTGAAAGCAGAGCCTTTTTTGGCTTTGCTTGAGAAACATCCCTCTTTCTTAAAACTTTCAGAAAATCTTTGTTATAATATT
>JAMORZ010000193.1 GCA_027063295.1 Sulfurimonas sp. | reverse complement strand
AGTGAATCCTATTTTACTTCCTGCTGGAGAGATCTATACATCACTTGAGCGTGGAGTGATAGATGCTACTGAATGGGTTGGACCTGCACTTGATATCAAGATGGGGTTTTATAGAGTAGCACCATACTACTACTCAGGGTGGCATGAACCTGGTTCTATCTTGGAGTTGACATTTAACAAACAAAAGTGGGATAAGCTTGCGTTTGAGCATCAAAGCATCATCGAAGTGTGTGCAAATGAGATGAATTCATCAATGACATATGAGTTTCATTCACAAAATATAGTAGCTCTACAAAAGCTTGCTGAGCTTGATGTAAAACTGATGAAATATCCAAAAGATGTAACAGATGCTGGAAAAATAGCACTTAAAGAGGTTGTTGAGGAGTTAAGTGCAAAAAATAGTGACTTTAAAAAAGTGTATCACTCAATAGAAAACTATCTACAACTCTCAAAGAGCTGGAGTGATGTTAGTACTCGTTATTTTTTAAACGAAAGATAGTGTATTATTTCACAAATTTTAGATAAAGAGTATATTTGTGAAGAGATTTTTTTCAACTTTGCTTGCAGGAGCATTTCCTTTGATGCTTCATGCAGATTTCCAAGCTATTTTAGTAGATCAAAACACTACAAAGGTTATCAGTAAAGCTCAGATAAGTGATGCTAACCATACTGTCTTGAGTGATGAAAATGGTAGCTTTTCCATAAAAACATCACAAAAGAGTGTTCATATTAAAGCATATGGGTATAGACCAAAAGAGATAGATACAAACACTACAGAGATCTTTCTTGAACCTATCGAAGTTAAGGCACTTTATCTTACTTTTTGGGGAGCAAGTAACCATTCAAAAACCCATAAAAACATCGTTGATACTCTTGAAAAAACAGATCTAAATGCTATTGTTGTTGATGTGAAAAATGAATATGGTTCAACATCATTTTATACAGGCTTTAAACAAGCTAACTCGTATGGAGCACATAAACAAAGAACAAACCGTAATATACAAGCTTTTATGAGTAAAATGAAGGCAAAAAATATATACACTATTGCTCGTATAGTGGTATTTAAAGATGAACTTCAAGCAGCTAATAATCCTGAGTATGTGATACGTAAAAATGATACAAATAAAACAATCTGGAGAAACCATGACAATATGGCATGGGTAGATCCTTTTGATAAGCGTTCACATGAATATACCATAAGTATTGCTGAAGAAGCTGCAAAAGTTGGTTTTGATGAGATCAACTTTGATTATATCCGTTTTCCAGCAAAAAAAGGGTTGCTTCTCTCAAAACAAAATACTCAAGAAAATCGTATCAAAGCGATTGAGGATTTTTTAGATCTTGCACAACAAAGACTTCGTAAGTATGGAGTGTTTATCTCTGTAGATACTTATGGAAATATCTGTTGGAGTAAAGATGATAATGGTATAGGACAAACTGTAAGCTCACTTAGTGCTCATGCAGACTATCTTGCACCTATGCTTTATCCTTCAGGTTTTAATAATGGATCTTTTGGGTTTAAATACCCATCAGAACATCCTTATGAGGTTATCTATAGAAGTATAAAACATATTAAGCCATTTATTGATTCAAAAAGAGTACGTCCTTGGTTGCAGTATTTTAGAGATTATGCTCATAAACGCAGAATGTATAAAAAGTTTGAGATTCAAGAGCAGATACGTGCTGCAAAAGATGTTGGAGCCAATGGATTTATGTTTTGGTCACCATCAAGTAAATACCATACAGAGTATTTTTTACCTACTCCACAATAAGATTTTTTAGTTTTTTACGTAACTCTTTTTGGTTGGGTAAAATCGATTCTACAAAGTTGTGAAAAGCTTTGGAGTGGTTCATATGTCGAAGATGGGCTAGCTCATGAACGATAACATAATCAGCAAGCTCAAGTGGAATTTTTTGTAAATTTGTGTTGAGAGTTATAGACTTTTTTGAGCTACAAGAGCCCCATCTGCTTTTCATTTTTCGAAATTTTATCTGATGATACGATACTTCCATCTCTTGAGAGTAGTAAACAACTCTATCTAGTAAAAACTCTTTTGTATGAAGGAGTGTATCATAATGTACAAAACTCTTAACTCGTTGAAGTTCTTTATTTATCCACTGTAGATGAGTCTCTATGAAATGAATAATATAAGATTCTGAAGCAAAAGCAGTCTTTATAACCACTTTTTGTGATGGAAGTACCTGTATGTAAGAGTTTTTTAGCTTTGGCTTGATGAGGATCTCAAGATCAAAATCATACATATAAGATAGGATCATCAATACCTGCTAATGCAAAACCATTTAAACGTAACCTACAGCTATCACATACACCACAAGCTTTATCTTCAGATTTGTAGCATGACCATGTAAGATTTAGAGGAACATTGTATTTGAGTGCTTCTTGCACTATTTGTGATTTTTTAAGATGGACAAGAGGCATCTTTATCTCGATCTTTGTTTCATCTTTTGTTCCAAGGTCGATAGCCTTTTGCATCGCTGTGATATAATCTTCTCTACAATCAGGATACCCACTGCTGTCTTCTTCAACAACACCTATGCTTATCACCTCTGCACCCTCTTTTTCAGCTATTGCAGCTGCCATGGAGAGAAAAATCCCATTTCTAAAAGGAACATAAGTAACAGGTACACCCTCCTCTACTCCATCTGTTGGAACATCTATCGATCTGTCTGTCAATGCAGAAGCACCAAGTTGTGCAAAAAAATCAAGATCAAGAATATATTTGTTGTTAACTCCTATCTCTTGAGATATCTTTTCAAAACACTCTAGCTCTTTTTGTTGTGTTCTTTGTGCATAGTTGAAATGCACACCTATAATCTCATAACCCTCTTGTTTCATCATATATGCTGCAAGTGTAGAGTCCATTCCCCCACTCATCACGCAGACTGCTTTTTTTGTAGTTTTCATAAAAAGATTGTAACATAACTAAAACTTTTTTTTAATAGATATTAAAACATTTTCGTAATATAATGAAGATTATAAAGCAAAGGAGACACTATGGATGGCTCAGTAAGTTCAGCATCAACAGTGCAAAATGTACAGATCGATGCGATGAAAAAAGCACAAGATGTGCAAGCACAACAAGTTCTTAAGATCTTAGAAGGTGCAGACCAACAGGTTCAGCAACAGCAGCAACAAACAACTGCACAAAAAATAGGAATGGGTACACAACTCAACATTAGAGGGTAGTCTTACACTACTCTCTATCTCTCTTAAGTCTCTCTTGATATAATTGCATTTATGATAGAAATAGACAATCAAACCACACTGACATTAAATACTTCGTTATTGCAAACAATTTTAGCTTCTTTAACACAAAGAGATGTAGAGCTTTTAATTGTAAACAACTCAACAATTACCCAAATAAATAAAGAGCATAGAGGGATAGATAAAGCAACTGATGTTTTGAGTTTTCCTTATGATATGCCTGTTGGTATGCTTGGAAGTATTGTTATCTCTGAAGAGTTTCTCAAAAAAGGTGCAGATCAATTTGGGCATAGTGTTGATGATGAGTTAGCACTTCTGTTTATCCATGGAGTTTTACATATCTTAGGGTACGACCATGAAGTAGACAATGGAGAGATGCGTCAAAAAGAAAAAGAGCTTATTGAAGAGTTTGGATTGCCAAAGAGTTTAATCGTGAGAACACAAGGATAAAGATGGATTATATTGTATTTTTAGTAGCGATGGGAGCACTTATTTATGGTGCAGATTTTATCATTAAAGAATCAGGTCGAATAGCACTCCATTTTAATATATCACATTTTGTGATTGGAGCAACACTTGTTGCGTTTGGTACAAGTTTACCTGAAATGGCGGCATCAATGGTGGCATCGATGAACCAAAAAAGTGATATGGCAGTTGCTAATGTTGTTGGAAGTGTCACATTTAATATTACGCTTGTTTTAGGTGTTGTATTTTTTATTGCAAAGTCTATGAAGCCTCAGCGTGATCTTTTTTCGTTAGATAGTGCTTGGGTTGTAGTACCTGTTATGATATTTTTAGTGATGATTCAAGATGGTGAGATTGGTCGTTTTGATGGGATCCTTTTTCTTTTAATGATGGTTTCATATCTTATCTTTTTATTTAGTAGTGCAAAAGATGAGTTGGAGATAGATGAAGATCTAACAAAAGAAAAATTTGCTTGGGGAAAAAGTATCTTTTTACTTCTGATTGGTTTTGCATTGACGATCGGTGGTGCAAATTTTGTTGTAGAAAGTGGAACAAATATCGCCCATGCACTTGGTGTTAGCGAATGGATCATTGGACTTTTTCTTATCTCCCTTGGGACAAGTCTTCCTGAGCTTGTTGTGTCTTTAGTTGCCGTAAAAAAGGGTAATGCAGATATGAG
>JAMORZ010000192.1 GCA_027063295.1 Sulfurimonas sp. | reverse complement strand
GGTTATGACAAAGGTTTAGCAGCTGGTACAGTAGCTGCGAGTGGAACACTAGGGCAGATCATTCCTCCCTCTATCATTTTGATTATTTTGGGTGATGTGATGAGTGTAAGTGTAGGGGAACTTTTTATGGGAGCAGTGCTTCCTGGTATGCTTCTTGTTGCACTTTATGTTGCTTATATCTTAGTGTTTGGATACTTTAAAAAAGATGCAGCACCTGTGCTGGAGCAAACACAAGAGGTGAGTTTTTTAGAGATTTTACTCTCGATCATCCCTCCACTTTTGCTTATGGTTGCTGTGCTTGGGAGTATCTTTGCTGGGATAGCTTCACCTACTGAGTCTGCTGCATTTGGTGTAGTGGGTGCACTCTTTTTAGCACTGATTAATAAAACACTCAACTTTGAGATGTTAAAGTATGCTACATTAGAGACAGTAAAGCTCAATGGTATGATTTTTATGATCCTTATTGGAGCTACTGCGTTTAGTCTTGTGTTTAATGAGCTTGGTGGCTCAGACTTGATTTTGGATTTTTTTAGTCACACTATCGGTGATGTATGGGTATTTATCGCTATTGCGATGTTCTCTATCTTTATCCTTGGATTTTTCATAGATTTTATAGAGATCAGCTTTATTATCGTACCTATCTTAGTTCCTGTTATGAGTGCTTTTGGGATTGACCCTATCTGGTTTGCTGTGCTTATCGCTATGAATCTTCAGGCATCATTTTTGACACCACCATTTGGACTTTCACTTTTCTTTGTAAAAGGTGCTGCGGGGGATAGCATCAAAACAATGGAGATCTACAAAGGGATTATCCCTTTTATAGTACTGCAACTTGTTGCACTTTGTTTGGTGATGTTGTTTCCAGATCTTGTTTTTGCATTTATTTAAAAGGGGGATAAATTGCATATAAATAAAAAGGTATTACTTATCGTATTTGCAATGCTTTCATTGCTTTGTGTACTTATCATTGGAAATGTATTTTACAATTTTGTTAACTTTGGTAAAAAAGAGACGATAGAAAGAGCAAACTCTATTGCAGAATCTGTTCGTGATGGACTTACAGCACACATGGCACTTGGTGCGATGGATAAAAGAGAACTTTTTTTAAGCAATATGATAAAACACCAAAATGTAAAAGAGTTGCGTGTTTTAAGAAGCAAAAAGATTATTGATGTTTATGGTGAAGGGGAGATTGTTAGCTATAAGTACGATGATGTTGAAAAACAGGTTCTTCTAGATGGAAAAACAATTACTCAGATAGTTGATAACAAAAACGATAGTTACCTTCGTGTAACGATCCCTTATATTGCATCAAAATACTCTACTCCAAATTGTTTGGCATGTCATACAAATGTTAAAGAGGGTGAAGTTCTTGGTGCTATCACATTAAAGATTGATATTGCAGATGTAAAAGAGCGTACATTTGATATTATATTTAAAATTGTACTTATTACGATTGTTTTTTTAGTGTTTGCATTTTTTATCTCCAGACATTTTATACGACCTTACATACAACTTTTTGATGATCTAGAGGAGGGGATAAGTCGTGCATATAAAGGTGATTTTTCTTATCAGGTTAAAACTGTTCTTTCTGATGATGCTGCTAAGGTTGCAAACAAACTTAACGATCTCTCAGAGATTTTTAGATTTAAAAAGACCATTGAAACTGATGTTGATAAGCCACAAATCTATGAAAGAATAGCCTTTATCCTTGAAAATCATTTTCATATCAAAGAGTTTGTGATTTTTGAAAATGCAACAACAACAAGAAAAAGAGAGATCGTCTTTAAATCAGCACAGATGAATTATATTGATCCAAACGCAATGGAGAAGTCAAAAGAGACATGCCGTGCATTTAGAACAAATAACATCACTTCATCTACAGACTTTCACAAGATTTGTAAGCTTTGTTACAGAGAAGAAAAAGAGAGTTTATGTTTACCATTTGGTATCTCTGATGATTACTCTATCACTCTTCTTATCTATACAAATACACAAGAGGAGTTGCAACGTATCAAAGAGTTAGTACCTATCATTACAAACTATTTTGAGATTACAGAACCTGTGTTGCAAACAAAAACATTGATGCAACAACTCTCTGAACGCTCGTTAAAAGATCCGTTGACAACACTTTATAACAGACGTTTCTTAGATGAATATATAGAAAAAAACATCACACCATCAACACAGCTTTCTGTTATGATGGTAGATATTGATCATTTTAAACTTGTTAATGATACTTATGGTCATGATGTTGGTGATAGGGTGATCGTTGAGTTGGCACAACTATTTAAAAGGGTGTTAAAAGGCTCAGATTTGGCAGTACGTTATGGTGGAGAGGAGTTTGTTGTTATTACATTTGGAACAACTGCAAAAGAGGCTCTAAAAATTGCCAATACTATTCGTAAAGAGTTTGCAAAGATTGTATTTAGCACTTCTCATGAAAATTTTTCAAAAACACTTAGTATAGGCATCTCAAGTCATCCTCAAGATTCATCTTCTATACATGAGGTGATAAAATTTGCAGATATGGCACTCTATATTGCAAAAGAGAGTGGAAGAGATAAAGTGATGCTTTATCAAGAGTTTAGTGATGAAGAGAAAGGAGAAAAGTAGATGGAAGATGTTTTGTACGCACCATGGCGTGATGATTATGTGACAGGTGAGAAGATAGAGGGGTGTGTATTTTGTCATATCTCTACTCACATAGAGGATGATGAGAAGCTACATGTGCTTTATCGAACAGAGTCATGTTTTATTGTTATGAATCGCTACCCTTACACACCTGGGCATTTTATGATCATTCCCAACCAACACACCGATAAACTTGAAGAGTTACCAAGTGAAGTATGGCTTGAGATGAGTTCACTTGCTCAAAAATGTGTCAAAATGCTCAAAGAGGGGTTTGGTGCACATGGAGTAAATCTTGGAATGAACCTTGGTGCACCTGCTGGAGCAGGTATTGCAGAGCATATTCATCTACACCTTGTACCTCGTTGGCAAAGAGATACTAACTTTATAACAAGCATAGCACAAACACGTGTTTATTCGAGTGATTTTGAAAAGATTTACAAAAAACTTCAAGAGTTACTCCCTAAGTATCTTTAGAAATGCTGCGTTTTGGTTTTTTGATCTTTTGTGTGTTTCTTTTTGTAGATGCACAACAGTATCCTAAAACTTTTCAAACACTTGCAACACCTCTTTATAAATCGTGTGAACATCTTCAAGAGATATCATCTTCAAATGAATTTTATACATCTTTTCAAACATATAAATCACAGCTCCAAACTCTCAAACACTTAGGGTTTGAGGTTGATGTAACAAAAGATAAGAAACTTCGCAAAGAGTACCTTTACAAACTGCGTTTAGCACAAAAAAAGTACGAGTATCTTTTACATCTTCTTAGAGAAGAGATTATTGATACTATAAAGAAAAAAGATTATGGGAGATTTCTGCTTTTAGTAGAACTTCCGTTGGATGAGTTGTTAGAAAAAAGGGTTATAAAAGAGAAGGCTCTTACATTTTATAAACAAAACAGAAGCAAACAAAAATCACGTGTAATGGAAGCAAAACTTGAAGATATTGTCTCTTTGCAAAATGCTCAGGAGATTTTCACAGAAGTAAAAGAAGTTGCATACACTAGTGATACAACACAAAAGCAACCTTCAACAACAGTTACACTACAAACAAAACGAAAAGGTAGAGAACTTTTTGTAACATTTACAAATCATAACTCTTATGATATCACTTTAGAAGTGATGCCACGATATACAAATGTTACAGAGAGTTCACAGACACAACGTATCATTGTTGTTCATGCAAAAGAGACAAAACTCTACACAACCCTCTCTTTGAAAAAAGGTAAAATCTCTTATGGGTACAGATACAGATGGATTATGGGAAATAAAGATGCGAAGCATCAAGATGATTATCTCTACAGATTGCCTTATAAAAAAGGAAGTGCATATATGGTCTCTCAAGGTTTTAATGGTACTTCAACACATAAAGGTCGTTCACGCTATGCGGTTGATTTTTCGATGCCAGAGTCAACACAGATCTATGCTGCACGTGAGGGTGTTGTTGTTAAAACAAAAGCAGACTCAACACAGCATGGATTTTCCAAAAGATTTGCCTCTTTTGGTAATTTTATAACGATTCAACATGATGATGGAACAATGGCGACTTACTATCATCTCAAAAAAAATGGTGTAGTAGTCTCTGTTGGTAGTTTGGTTAAAAGGGGCGAACTTATAGGCTACTCTGGAAATACAGGCTATAGTAGTGGACCACATCTGCATTTTGCTGTTTTTAAAGCTACTGAAAAACTAACGACACAATCATTACCGATAAAGTTTATATCTGCTAGAGGTGTTATAACAAATCCTATAACGAGAATGAAATATCGAGCGAAGTAATTTCTATTTATTTCATCTTAAATTATTCTAGCTATAATCGTGAAAATAGAATATATTATAAGGAACTTTTATGCAAAGAAGGGATTTTTTAAAGACTTCTATTGTAGCTTCAGCTGCAATAGTTGGTACATCTTTATCTGCAGGG
>JAMORZ010000191.1 GCA_027063295.1 Sulfurimonas sp. | reverse complement strand
GCTGCGATGGCTCTTGTGGGGCAAAATATAGGGGCAAAAGATTTTGACAAGGCATACCGTATGGGGGTGATAAGTGGTCGTATTGCTTATGTTTTTATGGGAACTATTGGGGTTTTTCTCATCACTATGCCTGAGTTTTTAGTAGGCTTTTTTACACAAGATTCCCTCACTATTGCGATCGCTTCAGGGTATCTTATTTTGGTAGGACTTGCACAGATCCCTTTAGCTGTGATGTTTGTGTATGCTGGAGCACTCAGAGGTGCAGGAGCAACCAAAACAACTCTAAAGATCAATGTAGCCTCTTTGTGGCTCTTGCGTGTTATACCATCTTATATTGCCTATAAGATGGGGTGTGACATTGTGGCAATTTTTATTATTATGAATGTTGAAACACTTATAAAAGGGGTTGTGTATTGGTATGTTTATACCAAACGCAGTTGGCTTTATACGAAGGTATAAAAATGAGTTTAAGTGATTTTAGTGTATTATCCATTTTATGAATACAATACAATATAAAGCAGCAGTAGAAAAACTAAACCTTTGGTCGCACCACTATTATGTGCTTGATGATCCCATAACTACCGATGAGGAGTATGACAAGCTTTACCATGAGGTGGTTGCGTTTGAGGAGGCACACCCTGATGAGGTGATGCAAAACTCACCAACACAAAGGGTGGGTGATGTAGTGAATGAAGGCTTTGAAAAAGAGCCACACCTCTCACGTATGTGGAGTCTTGAAGATATTTTCAACTATGAAGATCTGCAAAAATGGCTGACTAAAACATATAAACTAGATAGCAATGTTACATTTTACTGTGAGCCAAAATATGATGGTGCTTCACTGAATCTGATCTACGAAAATGGTAACCTTATCAAAGGGATCACCCGTGGTGATGGTGAGGTGGGTGAACTTATCACTCAAAATGTCAAAACAATCAACTCAATCCCACTCACCATAGAACACAAAGAACTTTTGGAGATACGTGGAGAGGTGGTGATCTTTAAAGATGAGTTTGAGCGCATCAATGAGGAGCGACTTAAAAATGGTGAGCAACTCTTTGCTAACCCAAGAAATGCAGCTGCTGGAAGTTTGCGCCAACTTGATTCTGCCATCACAGCATCGAGAAATCTCGTCTTTTTACCTTATGGTGTGGGTGTGAACTCCCTGCCACACAAACTGCTCAATGAGAAGATGCACTATATCTATGATCTTGGGTTTAGAAAACCACCAGAGAGTGCAGTTTGCAAGAATGCTGATGAGATAGAGTCTATCTATAAACAGATGGTGCACGACAGAGAGAGCTATTCGATGATGCTTGATGGTATGGTGATAAAAGTCAATGAGATAGCATCGCAGATAGATATGGGCTACACTGTTAAGGTGCCTCGCTGGGCAGTGGCATATAAGTTCCCTGCTGTTGAGAAGATAACAACCATAAAAGATATCATCTTGCAAGTGGGTCGCACAGGAGCTGTGACACCTGTAGCAGTGGTGGAGCCAACTGACATAGATGGTGTGGTAGTGGAGCGTGCAACACTGCATAACTTTGATGAGATAGAGAGAAAAGATATCAGGCTTGGTGATAAGGTGATCATCTTAAGAAGTGGTGATGTGATACCAAAGATCATCAAAGTACTCACTCATGAGAGAAGTGGTGATGAAGTTGTATTTGAAAAACCTACACATTGCCCTGTGTGTCAAAGTGAGTTGCTTCAAGAAGATGTACTTATAAAGTGTCAAAACCTCTCATGTGAAGCAAGGGTGGTAAACTCTATCATCTACTTTGCTTCTAAACCATGCCTTAACATAGATGGACTAGGCACTAAGATAGTAGAACAACTCTTTAATGCCTCTCTTGTAAAAAGTGTACTTGATCTTTTTGACTTAACACTCGAGCAGCTTTTAGAGCTGGAGGGTTTCAAAGAGAAAAAAGCACAAAATCTGCTCAACTCGCTAGAGAATGCAAAAGGGTGTGAATATTGGCGTTTTATCAACTCTTTGGGGATTGAGCATATTGGTGAAGTGGCTTCAAAGACACTTGCTGAGGCTTTTGGCTTTGGTTTTGTAGATGCTACAAAAGAGCAGATAGTAGAGTGTGATGGTATAGGTGAGGAGATGGCCGAGTCTGTGCTTGAGTTTGTACGGGTCAATCGCCAAACAATAGAGAAACTCCAAGAGATCTTACAACCAAAAGAGCCACAAAAACGCTTAGAAGCCAAAGAGAACCCTTTTAAAGGTAAAACCGTGGTGCTTACAGGTACAATGAGTGAATCTCGCGGAGCTATTAAGGAGATGCTGGAGTCTTTGGGGGCAAAAGTGAGTGGAAGTGTAAGTAAAAAAACAAACTATCTTATCTATGGAGAAGATGCTGGAAGTAAGTATGACAAGGCTGTGAGTCTTGGAGTCTCTACTCTTACAGAGAGTGAGATGAGAGAGCTTATTAAGTAAAAAATATCAAATAACAGGGTGAGATAATGTTAGAAAACACAACAAGACTCGATAACTATCTTGTACAAAATACTATGGCACAAAGCAGAACAAAAGCACAAACTATGATAAAAGATGGGCTGGTACTGATCAATGATCAAGTTGTGAAAAAAAGCTCATATAGGGTGGAGAAAGATGATGTTGTAAGTGTTGTTGAACATAAAAGTTATGTTTCAAGAGCTGCATTTAAACTTGTTGAGTTTTTAGATGAAATAGATCTTGACGTTTCTCATAGAGTTGCTTTGGATATTGGTTCTTCAACAGGTGGTTTTACACAGGTGCTTTTAGAAAAAGGGGTTACAGAGGTGAGTTGTGTTGATGTAGGAAGTCATCAGCTTCACCCCTCTTTACGTAATGATCCACGTGTTCAGGTTTTTGAGTCGTGTGATATTCGAAAGTTTTATCCCAAACAAAGCTATGATTTAGTTGTTAGTGATGTTGCGTTTATCTCACTTTTACATATCTTGGATAATGTTGAGAGGTTGGCAAGTAGAGATATTATTTTACTTTTTAAACCACAGTTTGAAGTTGGTCGTTATGTAAAACGTGATAAAAACGGTGTTGTAAAAGATCAAAAAGCTATAACAAAGGCGATGGAGAATTTTGAAGCAGAGTGTAAACTTTTAGGGTGGAAGTTACAACATAAAGCAGCTTCAAAACTTACAGGAAAAGAGGGGAATCTAGAGTACTGTTATCACTTCACAAAAGAGAATTTGGTATAATAATGCAATTTAAAAAAAAGAGTAACTATGGAACTATGTGTAGCACTTGATTTACCTACAAAAGAGCAAAACCTTGATTTGGTGGAGCAGATAAAAGAGCATAATGTTTGGCTCAAGGTTGGACTTCGTACCTATATTCGTGATGGGGAAGAGTTTTTAAAAGCTCTCAAACAGATCAACCCTGACTTTAAAATATTTTTAGACCTTAAACTTTATGATATCCCAAACACTATGGCAGATGCAGCTGAGTCGATAATGGGGCTTGGTGTAGATATGTTCAATATCCATGCAAGTGCAGGTAAACGTGCTATGCAGAGTGTAATGCAGCGTTTAGAGAAGTATGAGTCTCGTCCACTTGTTTTGGCTGTAACTGCACTGACATCTTTTAGTGAAGATGAGTTTGGTGCTGTGTATGAAAAAAGTATCGCTCAAAAGGCAGATCAGTTTGCCAAAGATGCTCAAGAGAGTGGGCTTGATGGTGTTGTGTGTTCTGCATTTGAATCACTCTCTATCAAAAACTTAACAGATGAGAAGTTTATGACACTTACTCCAGGGATAAGACCTTTTGGAGAAGATGCAGGAGATCAAAAACGTGTGGCAGATGTTGCGTTTGCGCATGAGCAAAAAGTGGACTTCATCGTTGTTGGACGACCAATCTATCAGGCGCAAAACCCTTCTGAAGTTGTTACAAAAATTTTAGCACAGCTTGTTGTTTAAAGATATCTTGGATATCTGCATCTACTTTTGAGGTATCTTTACCATTTTTTTCTAGTTTATCTCTTTGTGTTTTTAGGTTGTAAAGATTTTTTTCCTCAGAGTCTTTTAACCTTTGAAACTTTTTCTCTTCTTTGATATAATTCTCTCTATCAGAGCGGAGCTCTTTAATCTTTTGTTCCGCTTGAGACATTTTTTGTTCAGGAGTTTTTTTATGTTGATTTTTCAAATTCTCGCTGCTTCCGCGGTTCTTCTTGTTGGTGCTTATATCGGTGGATCCATCCATGGTTTGCTTATTAGATGGGGATTTCTCTCCGAATAATCTATCTTTTCCTTTTTTCCATAATGCCGCCATAGGCTTCCTCGATACAGCCCAACTTCCAATTGCAGCTGTTCCCACATCCCCAAGCACACCCATCGCCTGTGCCATAGAATTTTTTTGAGCTGCTTTGTTTTGTTCTTGTAGCCTTACAAACTCATCAAAGTCTGCTTGTGCTTCTTGGGAAGTGGATGAGGAGTTGTCATAGAGTGGTAGTTCTTGCTTACCTACTAGTTTTCTTCCTACATTTTCTACTTCTCTCATAGCATTAAAGGCTTTTACCATTTCGTCGTTGGTACCTATTTTATCTGACATCTGGTTTCTTGATGTTTTACCCATAATATCAGCATACTTATCTGCACCCATTTGTTGCAGAGCTTTTTGGGAAGCTTCTGTTACATCAACCTTTAATGCACCCTCAACACCACCTTGTGTGTCTAGCGAGTGTCATTGTTTTGTCTTGTTGTGATAAAACTGTTTGAACTTGTTTTAGCGGTTTTTTAAAACCCGTTGATGAACTTTTTCAAACTCTTTGTAGCTTTGTGCTACTTTTGAGAGTTTGTTGTTTTTCCACTTGTAAACACCTGAGTGATTGATAAAGAGCAGTGGTTGCAAGTCTTTGCGTTTATGGAGTGGTAAGATGCGAAAACTCAGATTGTCAAGTATAAGAGGTGGTTGAGTCGGTGTTTTAAAGTATCCTAGTACCATGTGATAATCTCTTTGTCTTTTCACTTTTACAAGGGTAAGATAGAGTTTGTCCTTTTCAAATCCAAGGTGTACAAGAGAGTAGTATTTGATAAGCACATAATCTTCACAATCTCCATACCCTACGGCTAAAAACTCTTTAGGTGTTGCCCAACTGTCAGCTTTTTTGTTTGTAACATCATCGTATTGAGGAAGAAGTTGGTTGAGATAAAGGTTAAGCTTGGAGAGTTGTTTATGTTTGGGTAAAGATTTGAGTTGTGAGAGTTGATGCATATAGTCATCAATACGCCGTTTTGCTCTTTTATCTTTGTTTTGAATAATCAGCAGCTCTTTTCTAGAAAAGTGGGGATACTCGTTAGCAAAGAGTGGTAGTAACAAAAACAACAAAAGAGGAAGAGATTTTTGTACCACCATTACAACTTTATGAAAGCTCTTTGGCTTTTTTGTAGGCTTCTTCTATCGCTTTGATACAACCGTTTCTTACATTGGCTTCTTCAAGAGCTCCATATCCAGCAGCAGTTGTACCGCCAGGGCTCATTACACCATCTTTTAAAAGGGCTGGATGAATGGTTTCTATAAGCTCTCCAAATCCACTAAAAAGCCCTCTCATAATCGCCATCGCATCATCACGTTTGAGCCCTTGTTTTACTGCACCATCGGCAAGTGCTTCAGCAACAAGTGCCAGATAGGCTGGTCCACTTCCAGCAAGTGCCGTGGCGATATCTATCTCCTTTTCACTCCCTAACCATCTTGTCTTACCAATAGCACCAAGGAGTTTGTGAGCTTCCTCTTCAAACGCAGTATCACCTGTGAGTGTAGTCATAGACTTTTGTACAGATGCAGCAAGGTTTGGCATAGTTCTTACCACTGCGTTTGTGTTAAAAGAGGTTTTAAGAGTAGAGAGTGTCACACCTGCTAAGACTGAGTAGAGCACTCTTGCTTTGCCTTTGAGTTTTTCACTCACCTCTGCCACATTTGCTGGTTTGACACAAAGCATAAGTGTTTTTCCCTCAATGTTGAAGTTCTCTAAAAGAGATCTTTCCACTTCTACACCAAGCTTTTGTTCAAAAGCTTCGAGCTTTTGCATAGAGCGACCTACTACTTCGAGTTTGTACTCAGATTTGAGCCCCTCAGCGATACTCAGAGCCATATTTCCATTGCCAATAAATGTGATTGTTTCCATAACCAAAGTGCCTTAATTTTAATTATGATATTATAGCACTAATAATTTTCAAATCAATATGGAAGTGGATAATGGAGCAGTTTTTACAAGAAGCAAAAGATGCAAGTAGAGTTTTAAACACCCTCAGCGGTGCACAAAAAAACAAAATACTCAAAGAGATGGCAGAAGCACTTCGTGCAAATACTATGAATCTTATAGAAGCCAATGCACTTGATATGGCAGATGGCAAAAAAAACAACCTCTCTTCAGCTTTGATGGACAGACTCTTTTTGGATGAGTCTCGCATAGAGTCTATGGCAGTAGCAGTGGAAGAGATAGCAGCTCTTAAAGAGCCAGTGGGTCGTGTACTTGATGGCTGGGTAACTGAAGATGGACTAAAGATAGAAAAAGTGAGTATCCCTATTGGGGTGATAGGTATCATCTATGAGTCTCGCCCAAATGTAACAAGCGATACGGCAGCTTTGTGTTTTAAAAGCTCCAATGTATGTGTACTTAAAGGGGGAAAAGAGGCAGAACACTCTAATAAAGCGATCGCTTCGGTACTTCAAGCAGTGCTCAAACGCAACGATCTTCCTGAAGCACTTATCTCTCTCATACCTGATAGTTCCCGTGAGGGTGTAAACAAGCTTATCAAGATGGATAAGTATGTTGATCTTATCATCCCTCGTGGTGGGGAGGGGCTTATTCGTCATGTAAGCCAAAATGCAACTGTGAGTGTTGTCAAACATGACAAAGGGCAGTGCCATACCTACATAGACAAAGATGCAAACCAAGAAGATGCGATAAAAATCGCACTCAATGCAAAAGTGCAACGTCCAGGTGTATGTAATGCGATGGAGACACTGCTTGTAGATAAGGAGATAGCATCGCAGATACTTCCAAAACTCAAAGCTGCGTTTGATGAGGTACACACACAACTCAAAGGGTGTGAACAAACGCAAGAGCTTATAGAGGTTGCACATGCAAGTGATGAGGATTTTGATACAGAGTACCTTGCAAATATACTCAACATCAGAGTGGTTGATGGTGTTAGGGGTGCGATTGAGCATATTGTTCGTTTTGGATCAGGGCACTCTGAGGCTATCATTACAGAAAATATCTCCTCAGCTGAGGAGTTTTTAAATGCAATCGATGCAGCAGCTGTATATGTAAATGCAAGTACACGTTTTACTGATGGTGGTGCGTTTGGGTTTGGTGCTGAGGTTGGGATCAGCACCAATAAACTGCATGCTCGTGGACCAATGGGGATAGAAGGGCTTACAACGTATAAGTTTAAGATCTATGGTAAAGGGCAGATTCGTTAATGGCAAATACATTAGAGTGCTTAAAAAATATTAGTTTGTTTGAAAATCTAAACGATGAAGAGTTAGAACTTTTAAAATCTTTTGCAACAAAACGGTTTTTTAATGAAGGTGAGATTTTATTTTATGAAAAAGATATCCCAAAAAGTTTAATCTTGCTTAGTGATGGGATGTTAAAAGTGTATAAAACTGATCCAAAAAATCATGAGGTTATTTTGCACCGTTTTATGCCTTATACACTTGTTGCGGAGATGGTGACAATGGAAGGGATCCCTTATCCTGCTTCTGCTGTATTTTTAAGTGATGGAAGTGTAATTGAGATTGATTTTGAAAAATTTAAAGAGGCATTTTTTTCAAATCCTGAAATAGCATTTAAGTTTTTTCAATCTCTTGCTGCAAAGATAAAAAATCTTGAAAGGGTTATATCTTTAAATGTTGTTCTTGACTCAACTGCTCGTGTTGCAAAATATATATATGAAAATGAAGATGCTTTGACAATGAGACATAATCATCTTGCACAATATCTGCATATGACACCAGAGACACTCTCAAGGATGTTTAAAAAACTTCTTACACTTGGGTTGTTAGAGAAAGATGCACAAGGGTATAAAATCCTTAACAAAGAGGGGTTAAAAGCACTTTTTGAATAATATTTTCTTATTTCTTGATATATATCAATTTGATATTCATTATTATTTACTAAGATACGGCAAAATTTAACAAAAGGATGAAATATGTCACATATTCCAAATGATGCACAAAAGATAGAAGTTGAGGGAGCTACGGTAGATTTTTACAAGCTTGAAAAAGATGGTCAGTCAACTTACTATTTTGATACTTCAAGAGAGGGACCTCCACACCCAATGGTAAACGCAATGAGTGGACTCAAACTTATCAAAGGAACAAATGATACTTTGGTGATGATCAACCACAAGATGCCTGGTGGACTTTTTGCTAAACTTGAAGATGATGTAAGACATTTTTCAGAAGAGTTGAGTGATGGTTTGGCAAAAGTTGTATTTACATACAATCCAGATGCACAAAGTGAATCTGATTTGACACAAACATCTTGTAGTGGTTAAGAGAGATCTATGGTCTCAATTTCACAAGATTTTGCACCACCTTTTAAGCTCATAGCACCATTTTTTATTATTGGGGGGATTTTTTATATCCTCTCATCGATGGCTGTTTTTGGCTTTGGTGTAGAGGAACTCAATTTTTTAAACCCCACAATTATTAGTTTTGTTCACCTTTTTTTACTCGGTTTTATAATGATGACTATCTTTGGTGCAATGGCACAGCTTGTACCTGTAGTGCTTGAGGTGGGACATTTTGCCGTGGAGCTTTTTTATGCTATTTGGCCATTATTACTTATAGGGACTTTGTTGATGGTATTTGGGTTTTTGTACTCAGCGCAGTTGCTTCCTTATGGTGGTGTAGTGGTTTTGATCTCGATGATGATTTTTGTGATGGAGATCTTTATGACCATCTTTAAAGTAAAAAAACTCAATCTTGTGATGGGTAGTGTTTTGATCTCAAACACTTTTTTATTTTTTGGGATCATCTTTGGGCTTTTGATGGCACTAGGGTTTGCAGGGGATATCTCACTTGATATTACAGCACTTTTACCAGCTCATGTATACTTAGTGATAGGTGGTTACATCAGCATCACTATTATGGGGCTCTCTATTGTGCTTGTACCTATGTTTACACTCGCACACAGTTTTTCGATGAGACCTTTAGAGATAGCAATTACTCTTATGAGTGTTGGAGTTGTTTTAGTAGTATTTGGATCGATGTTGGGAGTAGAACTACTTTCATATCTTGGGTACTTGCTCTCCTTTGTCTCTATGATATTTTATTTTTATATCATCTACATTATCTACAAAACACGTCCGAGAAAAGAGAATGATGTTTATGCTATTTCACTTATGGTTTCGTATATCTCTTTAGTTGTGGCTTTGATGCTTGGTGGAGTTTATTTTGTCTTGGGTGCTGAGCATTATCTTATGGCAGCTGGGTGGTTGATGTTTTTTGGCTTTTTTGGCTTTTTAATTACAGGGCATATCTATAAGATTATCCCATTTTTGGTATGGTTTGAGAGATTTTCTCCACTTGTTGGAAAACAAAAAGTACCTATGCTTGCAGATATGTTGCCACCAAAGAGCTCCCAGGCACAACTGATCTTCTCTACAGTAGGGGTGGTGGTTGTTGCGTTTGCAATAGTGATGCAAAGTGATGTGATGCTGAGTGCTGGAGCATCATTTTTAGTAGTGGGAGCATTGGCGTTTTTTCGCAGTATGCTTTTTATGATAAATTATAAATAAGGAAAAAAATATGGGCATTTATACAAAAGAAGAGATTTTTGCTGCTATCTCAACTGTGATCGATCCTGAGGTTGGGTTTAACCTTGTTGAGATGGGGCTTATCTATGATGCTGAGTGTGATGATGAAGGGAATGTAAAAGTAGTTATGACACTCTCAACAAAAGCATGTCCACTTCACCAGATGATACTTCAGTGGGTAAAAGAGGCAGTTGAAAAACTCCCTGATACAAAAGAGGTTGATGTTGAAGTGGTATGGGAACCTGCATGGAACATCTCTATGGCAGATGACAATGTAAAAAAAGCACTTGGTGCATAGTTGGCTTACCTACCAGCTTTTTTAGATCTTCAGGGCAAAAAGGTTTTGCTCATCGGTGGTGGCAAAGTGGCTTTGCGAAAATTGAAATATCTTTTAGATTTTCAAGCTAAGATCACTTTAGTCGCTACTGAGATATCTTCTGAGGTTCAAGAACTTCTTCATTTTCACAATATTACACACCATATTCGTCCATACTCTAAAGATGATATACTATCTCAACATATTATAGTTGTTTGTATTGATGATATTGAGTTGCAAAAAACGATCTATAATGCTGCTCAAGCACAAGGTTCTTTGTGTAACTGTGTAGATCTTTTAGAGTGTAGTGATTTTATATTTCCCTCTTATATAAAAAAAGATAGACTTCTTATAACAATATCAACATCTTCTATCTCTCCTGCGTTTGCAAAAGGGTTGCGTTTATATCTTGAAAAATGTTTGCCAGAAGGTATGGTGACATTTTTGGATGAATTGGCTCAACTTAGAAAAAGTATGCCAAAAGGGCAAAAGAGGATGGATCTACTGACAAAAAAAGTACAAAGTTTTTTTGAAGAGAGGATGAGGGGTTAATTTCTATGGTAAAAGTTTTTCTATTTTTATTTTATTTTTCTGTGAGTCTTTTTGGGGCAAATTACTCTTTTGCAAATATTAATCTTAACTATTTTGACTGGCAGCATAAAGCAGAGAGTGAAGCAGATCAGGGTGATTTTAGTTATGTTGGTTTTGAAGGTGGTGTAGGATGGGATGGTATTGATACTTATGGATTTTTCAATATTGAAAACCCTTTAAAAAGTTATAATGACGAGAGTCCTGATGATTTGAGATTTACAGGGTTTGGAGATGTTGATGTTGAGTTAGGTCACAATATAAAACTCCATTTTCAAGACTATGGTTTACATAGTGAGAGTTTTTATGTTAATGATTTTGTCCTTGGAATAGGGTATAAACTCTCCACAGACTTTGGGATGTGGATTCGACCTTTTGTGGGATTTCATCATACTTACAGTAGTTATTATGATGGGCTCAATGGCTATATGGGTGGATGGCTGTTTAACTATGACTTTAAAGTTTTTGGAAAAAAATGTACGATTTTTCAATGGAATGAGATAGAGTTTGCAAGAGATAAAGAGTTTTATCTTGATGAGAACAACCAACCAACAGGCGATGGCGATAGTTGGGGATTAAACGGTGCTATAAGTGGATGGTTCTTTTTCAATGATACACTAGCAGCAGGTATTCAGTATCGTTATGCAAAAAATAAACTTGGAAGTAGTGTTTACCAAGCAGGTACTATCTATACGGTAAAATACTATTTTAAATAAGGAAGAGCATCTTGATACAAAATCCTTTTGAATCTGGTCAGATTAAAAATTATCTTGCGTTTTATGCAGGTGTTATTATTATTGTTGTTTTATTTTTTATTGCTACATCTTTGTTTCATGATATTGAAGTGATGGATAAAAAAGAGTTTGCAACACAACCTAAAGAAAAACAAACACCACAAGTAGAACCAAAGGCACAAAAAGAGTTACCAAAAGAGAAAAGTAAACTTAAATTACTAGAAAAAGTATATTAAGGGAAGTGAAGTAGTATGATAGGGATCGATCTTGTAAAAATATCTCGAATAGAATCGATGATGCAGCGTTTTGAGAAAAAAGCACTGAAAAGGTTTTTAGATGCAGATGAGATAGCTTTAGTCAAATCAGCGTCAACTGCAGCTGGGTTTTGGGCACTAAAAGAAGCATGTTCCAAAGCTCTTGGAACAGGAATCGGTTCTGAATGTAGTTTTAGTGATATTAAGATCACCAAATCATCTAAAGGAGCTCCAAAAATTCAGCTTTCAAGTAAACTTGAAAACAACTTCAAGATTAAAGATACAAGTGTGTCGATTACACATGATGGTGGCTTTGCGATAGCTGTTGTTGCGATAGAAACTTATTAGTTCAACCACCACCAACAAAATCTAAAAGTTCCACTTTATCTCCATCTTTTAAAATGCAACTACTCCACTGATCTTGTTTCACAATCTCCATATTGATCGCAGCTGCCATCACTTTTCCAGTGAGTTGCAGATTTTCTAAAAGTTCTAAAAGTGTTGTTGTGTCATTACACTCTTTTTCTATTCCATTTACAATAATTTTCATAGTCTCTCTTTATAATTAAAAATTTTATGTGATTGTATCTTGAATTTATTGAATAAACAACTAATTGGTGCTATACTCAGGAGATAATTAAGAAAATATAAAGTGTGAGAGATGATAAATTCTAAAGAGCTTGTTCAATATACACAACATTTGTCAATATTATTTGTAGAGGATAATGAAGAACTTAGACAAACAACAGCTGAGATTTTACGAAACTTTTTTGAAAAAGTAGATACTGCAAGTAATGGAGAGGAAGCTTTAGTTTATTTCAATAAGTATAGATATGATATTGTCTTGACAGATATCAGGATGCCACGTATCAATGGCGTTAGTTTGATTGAGGAGATCTATAAACTCCAAAGTGATCAGGTGATTATGGTACTCTCAGCACATGATGAATCTCAGTATCTTTTTCCATTGATTAATCTTGGTATTGAACAGTTCATCAAAAAGCCAATAGATTTTCAAGATCTCTTAGAAGCATTTTATAAAGCTGCAAAAAAAATAGCACCCAACAAAGAAAACGGTATCGATGATGTTATTGTATTGGCAAAAGGATGTGAATATGATAGATCTACTCGCTCTTTAACATATAATGCTCAGAGTATATATTTAACGAAGTTTGAATTGATTTTTATGCAGTTGATGACAAAATACCCTGGAAAAGTTTATTCAAATGAAGATATTGTAGAGTTTTACTTTACAAATGGAGAGACGATGGATCTGCAAAACATCAGAAAGCTTGTCTCAAAATTGAGAAAAAAGCTTCCTAAAGATATCTTAGAAAGTATTTATGGGGTTGGTTATAAGCTTGCTATTGACCCTCTTCGCTAAAAAGAGCATCAAGTAAACCATCAACAAACTCATACTTATCAAATGGTGTGAGGTTTTCTGGTTGCTCCCCAGTGCCTACATAGAGTATTGGTAGCTCAAGGGCATAAGCGATACTAAAGATGCTTCCCCCTTTGGCTGTACCATCAAGTTTTGTGATAATGATCCCATCAACACCTATCATCTCGTTAAAAGCTTGTGCTTGAGTGATAGCAGAATTTCCTTGTGTACCATCAATAATAAGTACTGTTCTATGTGGTGCACCATTATGTGCTTTATCGCAGATGCGTTTGATCTTTTTAAGTTCGTTTGCAAGGTTTGTTTGTGTGTGCAGACGACCTGCTGTATCGATGATAACATTATCAAACCCTTTGCTCTTTGCTGAGTCTATTGTATCGTAAGCAACAGCAGAACTATCATGCCCTTGTTTAGAAGATACAATAGGGATATCAAGCTTTTGTGACCAGAGTGTAAGTTGTTCAATAGCAGCTGCACGGAAAGTATCACCTGCACCTAAAATAACTTTTTTTCCTTCATTTTTATAACGGAGTGCTAGTTTTGATATGGTTGTTGTTTTTCCTGCTCCATTGACTCCAACAATAAGTTCAACAAAAGGTGCTTGAAATTCAGGTTCTTTGTAAGATGTATATGCCAAAGTTGCCAGAAGTTTTGAACGTAAAATATCTCTTGTTATGTTTGTTTGATAGATCTCATTGAGTATAATCTCAACAAGTTCATAAGAAACATCAGCTTCAAGTAAAATATCTTCAAGTTCATCTTTTGTAAATGTTATCTTTTTTTTCGGTGCGACTGTTTTGATCGCTTCAACAGTTTTTGATAATGATTTTTTTATAAAGCCAAACATTTAGTGTTTCTCCAGTGCTTTTTTGATATCGCTTTGGATAAACTCTTCTTCAATAGCTCCAATGTAGTGGTTGATTAGTTTACCATCTTTGTACATCGCAACGATTGGGATAGGAAAACGTGCACCCAGTTTGAGTGAAGATGCTATATAATTTACAAAACGGCGGTTTTGAGTTGAGTTTACAAGTGTGTAATGAGCATTGTATTGTGATTGAAATGCCGTAAGTTTTGCATTATCTATACCCTCTTCGATCGTTACACCAATAATAACGAGATCATCTTTATATTTTTCTTGAAGTGAAGTGAGGTGTGTTGCACCTTGTTGACATGGTGGACACCAAGTAGCAAAGATATCAAAAATGACCACTTTTCCATCCATCCCTTCTACTTGAACTCCAGATGGAGTTTTTTTCACTACGATCTGTTTTTTATCTAATGCAGTTAGAATAAATTCATTAGAAGAGAGCATACTGTTTGCATCTTGTGCTTCTTGTGATTTTGAGTTGTCTGAACATGCTTGAAAGAGCAGCGAAAAAGAGAGTAAAACTGAAAAGAGAGTAACTTTAAACATAGTTTTGTGTACCTTTTAGTAAAATGTGTGAAATTATAGCGATAAAGATTTAATATGCATCTTACAAAAAACAGTTTTCGGCAAAAATGTTTAAAAAAACAAAAGAGTGCTTCAACACATAACAAAGTCTATAAAGACAGTTTGCTCAATCAAAAATTATCTGCATTTCTTAGAAAAAACAGATTTAAAAATATATTGTTTTATTATCCTTTAGAGAGTGAAGTGGATATTAGAAAAACCTTAGTTCAAATGAGAAAAAAATCAAAAATATACACTCCATTTATGCAAGGCAAAAGTTTTAAAATGGTACCATTTAGGTTACCGCTACAAAGAAAACAATTTGGCATTTTAGAAGCGGGTAATACACATAAAAAAATTAAAAATATTGACTTAGCCATAGTACCTGTTGTTGGTGTTGATGGTGATTTAAAAAGAGTTGGTTTTGGAAAAGGGATGTATGATCGCTTTTTTGAAACATTGAGAAAAAAACCATTTATAATCTTTATACAAAAAGAGTTGTGTCATACAAAAAAATATATATGTGACAGTTATGATATACAGGGTGATTTACTTTATACACCAACAAAAACTCTATTGCTAGGTTCTAAAAAGAGGAAACAATAATGTTGAATGAGATGCTACTTGGTGGTGCAACTGCCATAGTAAGTGGTGTTGTAGGGTTTTTAGTTTCAAAAAAACTTACAGCAGCAAACTTTGATATCTACTTGGAACAGGCTCGTGCAAAAGCTGCAACGATAGAAAACGAAGCACAAACACTCTTAGAGAGAGCTCATCTAAAATCTCGTGAGATTGAACTAGAAGCAAAAAAACAGTACGAAAGCGCAAAAGAAAAAGCTAAAAGAGATATGAGTCAACGTGAAGATGAGTTGATTCGTCGTGAACAAAGTTTTAAGCGTTACAAGCAAGAGCAAGAGCAAAAACTACAAAACAAACAAGCTATGCTCAAGTCAAAAAAACTCAACTTAGAACGCAACGAAAGATCGTTGGAGTCGTTGCGTAAAAAGTATGAGAGAAAACTTGGTGAAGCACTTCATTCTGTTGAACACTCAGCAGGGATGACACAAGAGGAAGCAAAAGCTTTACTGTTGCAAAACATAGAGGAAAAAGCTCGTGGAGAGATAGCTCATGTAGTTCGTCGTTACGAAAATGAGGCTCGTCAAGAGGGACAAAGAAAAGCAAATTTCATCTTAGCTCAGGCAACAAGCCGTTTTGCAGGAGAGTTTGCAAGTGAAAGATTGACAAACCTTGTACATCTTGATAATGATGAGCTCAAAGGGCGTATCATTGGAAAAGAGGGAAGAAATATTAAAGCCCTTGAAACATTACTTGGTGTTGATATCATCATTGATGATACTCCAAATGCTATTTTGGTGAGTAGTTTTAATCTTTATCGTCGTGCTATTGCAACAAAAACACTGCAACTTCTCATAGAAGATGGTCGCATACAGCCTGCACGAATTGAAGAGATTTTTGCTAAAGTGACAGATGAGTTTGAGGCTGGTATCTTACATGAGGGCGAGGAGATTGTTGCTGATTTAGATATTGGTGTGATGCATCCCGAACTAATGAAACTGATTGGTAAACTGCGTTACCGTGCAAGTTATGGGCAAAATGCACTTGCTCATACCCTTGAAGTGGCTCATCTTGCAGGCATTATGGCTGCTGAGATGGGTGGAGATCCTATTCTTGCAAAACGTGCAGGATTGTTGCATGATATTGGTAAAGCTTTAACACATGAACATGATGGAAATCATGTTGATTTGGGAGCAGATATTTGCAGTCGTTACAATGAACATGAAGTGGTGATAAATGCGATCTACGCTCACCATTCACACCAAGAGATAATGTCTGTAGAGTGTGGAGCTGTTTGTGCAGCAGATGCACTCTCAGCAGCAAGACCAGGTGCAAGACGAGAAGTTCTAGAGAGTTTCTTAAAACGTGTAACAGAGATAGAAGATATAGCTTCAGCACAAACTGGTGTAAAACAAGCTTATGCGATCAATGCTGGTAGAGAGGTGAGAGTAATCGTAAACGCAACACTTGTAAATGATGATGAAGCTGTTTTAATGGCAAGAGAGATCGCCAAAGAGATAGAAGAGAAGGTACAATACCCAGGTGAGATTAAAGTGAATGTCATTCGTGAAAGTAGGGCGGTAGAGTTTGCAAAATAGGTAAAAAACCTATTTTGCAGATTTGTCGATATCTACAACGATAGCACCTCTTAAGTCTCCAAGATTATATCCCATCGCTTTATCTAGAGGGTACTTTTCTAAGATAGCATTTTTCAGTTGAGTGTTTTGTACATCGCCATGACATTTTAAACATACTGGCTTTGATATAAAAAGTGGTTTATAAAACTTATATGTATGCTCTCCTGTTTTTTGTACAATATTTTGAGGTAAAATAACACCAGCATCTTTAAGTGTTTCAAGAGATTCAAGTACTGCTCTTTCTTGTTCAGAAGCAACATTTGCAGGGCTTCTGTAACGAAGTGAGATACGTTTGACTTGTACACCTTTTGGAAGTTTTGTGTTTACTTGTTGTGTTAAAGAATAAGCCTCATTTGAACAAAAGTTAAGTGCATCAAGAGCACCACCTTTTTTCATATGCTTTTTCATATTTTTCCCAAGAGTAAAAAGAAGTAATTTTGAGCTTTTATGCCCTATTTTTTCTACTTGTTGAAGTTCTTTGTTCTTTGTTGGTGCAGCAAGTAATAAAGAAGCACTTAAGCTAAGAAGGACGATAGATTTTAAATTGTACATATTTTCTCCTTTTCTATGTAAATATATGTGAAACTATAGCAAAACTTAGAATAATTTAATGCAAGTTTGATTATAATTGCATAATTTATTTTTCGAGGGAGCATTTCTATGCCAGAATTGTTTACGTTTTTTGGTCTTGTAACACACGACAAGACATTTATCTATATCACACACATGGTTCTTTCAGCTGCAATCGCACTTCTTTTAGTAAGAGTTGCTATGAGTAACTTACAACTTGTTCCAAAAGGAGCACAAAACCTTATGGAAGCATATATTGGTGGTGTACTGAAGATGGGAACAGATGTTATGGGTAAAGAGGAAGCACGTCGTTACCTTCCACTTGTTGCTACGATCGGTCTTTTTGTTGGTATCGCTAACCTTGTTGGTGTTGTACCAGGTTTTGAAGCTCCAACAGCATTTCTTGAGATGCCTTTAACACTTGCACTTGTTGTATTTGTTTACTATAACTTTGAAGGTATTCGTCGTCAAGGTCTTATCAAGTACTTTAAACACTTTTTAGGTCCAGTTTGGTGGTTATACTGGTTAATGTTCCCAATTGAGATCGTTTCGCATTTCTCAAGACTTGTTTCTCTCTCTTTCCGTCTTTTTGGAAATGTTAAGGGTGATGATATGTTCTTGATGGTAATCTTGATGCTTGCACCTTGGTTATTTCCAACGATCCCATTTGCACTTCTTACTTTTATGGCATTTTTACAAGCTTTCATCTTTATGATGCTTACATATGTATACCTTGGTAGTGCAGTAGCTACTGAAGAGCACTAGACTCTTCCCCCTCAAAATGATGCAAAAAGATATATATGAGAAACTCATAAGCTTTTTGCTTGGAGCATCTTGGGCAATAGTCCTTGTAGGTGCTCTTGTCGTTTTTAAAACTTTCCTCTCATTCTCTTTTTCTTTTGCATTACTTGCTACAGTTTTTTATGTCATAGTCTCACTCTTTTTAATCCTATTGCTGGATAGTTTTGGTGTTAACAAAGCTCGACTACGTGAAGCAAAAAAACAAACAGAACTTTTAGAAAAAATCTACGAAGAAAAATCAAAATCTATATCGTAAAGCAATATAGATATTTTCAATATTTCTATCTTCAATCGCATAGTTGTGAATAAAACGTCCATTTGCATATGCTAATGTCACATCAGTATTACGAAAAAAATCAGGATTGAGTGCTACACCTATTGCAGGTAAAATCTTCTCTTTAAAGCTGTTTTTCTTGTAGCCAATTTTATACTCTTGAAAAACAAGAAAACTTTGTGCTTGTGCTATACCTGTGATTAACACTACAGTAAAAAATAATCGTGAAAACTTCATAACTTCCTCCTTTGTCTCATAAGTAATGAGCATTGTAGAAATTACGATAAACAAGAAAAGGTAGTAGTAAATATACTAGGCAGTCTGGCGATCTTAGAGACTCTAAGACCCATAACTTTCCGTGCTTGCTTCACAACAAGGTTGGCTTTTTCTTCTATTTATCATAAGGTCATTATACCATAATGATCGACAATGGTACAAAATCTTCAACTCTTAAAAAATTTATGGGAATCTAAAACTAAAATTAGATAAAATAAAGTACTCATAATATTTATAAACTAAGGAACTCTATGTTTGAAGTGGTGATAGGACTTGAAGTCCATGTACAGTTAAATACAAAAACAAAACTTTTTTGCTCGTGTCCTACGAGTTTTAACCATAAACAAAACACAAACACTTGTCCAACATGTTTGGCACTTCCAGGTGCTTTACCTGTTTTAAACAAAGAGGTTTTACACAAATCTGTAATGTTTGGAACTGCAATAGATGCTACCATAAATCAAGTATCGTATTTTGATAGAAAATCTTATTTTTATCCAGATTCACCTTCTGCATATCAGATCACTCAACTCTACACTCCTGTGGTAGAACATGGTGAACTAGAGATTGATTTGGAAGATGGAACACAAAAAACGATTCGTATAAATCGTGCACATATTGAAGCAGATGCTGGAAAAAATATCCACGATGGTGATATATCAAAAGTTGACCTAAATCGTGCTGGAACACCACTTCTAGAGATAGTAAGTGAACCAGATATGAGAAATGCTGATGAAGCAGTAGCATATCTGAAAAAACTTCATTCTATCATACGTTATCTTGATATTGGTGATGCAAATATGCAAGAGGGGAGTTTCCGTGTTGATGTAAATGTTTCTATCAGACCAAAAGGGGATGAAAAACTCTATACACGTGTTGAGATCAAAAATATTAATTCATTTAAGTTTATTCAAAAAGCTATAGAGGTTGAAGTGATCCGTCAAAGTGAAGCTTGGGAAGATGGTGTATACGATGATGAAATTGTACAAGAGACTCGTCTGTTTGATCAAGTAAAACAAGAGACACGTTCAATGCGTGGAAAAGAGGAAGCCGCTGATTATCGCTATTTTCCAGAACCAGATCTACTTAAAGCTGTTGTTACAGATGAGATGCTTGAGAAATACTCTAAAATCCCTGAACTTCCTGATGCTAAAAAAGAGCGTTTCGTTGAAGAATTTGGTTTGAGTCTTTATAATGCTTCTGTGATAACATCAAGTGTAGAGATGGCTCAGTTTTTTGAAGATATGATGGCAGAAGGGATCAGTGGTAAAAATGGTGCAACCTGGCTGACAGTAGAGCTTCAAGCTCGTATGAAAGGTGATGTAAATATTACAAATACACCAGTAGATGCAAAAACATTAGCAACAGTTGTAAAACGTATCGAAGATAAAACTATTAGTGGTAAAGCTGCAAAAGAGGTGCTTGACTTTTTGATGGAAAACGATGGTGGTGATGTTGATGCGACCATTGAAAAATTAGGGCTAAAGCAGGTGACAGATATGGGTGCGATTGAAGCTATGTGTGATGAGATCATCTCTGCAAATCCTGAAAAAGTTGAGCAATACAAAGGTGGAAAAGAGAAACTCTTTGGTTTCTTTGTAGGGCAGGTGATGAAAGCTTCAAAAGGAAGTGCAAATCCACAAGCTGTAAATGAAGTTTTAAAAGCAAAATTAGGATAAATTGATGCTCAAACGTCTGATAGTTGATGCGGCTTATAATCTTCAAACATCTAAAAGCTATCAGGCGAGAAAACAGTTTTTTAAAAATATTTTAGACAATAACAAGTACAAATATAAAAAGTATCTTGATCTTTTTATGGTTATACTGATATTTATCAGTGTTGCTGTTTTGATACGTGAAGTAAAACATCCTGTACATGATTATATGTTTTTCTTCAATAGTTATGTAATCTCAATTATTTTTCTTATTGAGTATTTGTTGCGTTTTTGGATACACAGTAGTGTAAGTGAGATTATTGTGCAAAGAGCTGAACATGATAGTTTTCTCTCACGAGATATTAATCTCTACAAAGCATTCAAAAAAGTAATTCAGGTAAAACTCTCTTATATCTTTTCTATTACAGCGATTATTGATCTTTTGGCAATTATGCCATTTTTCCATGAGCTTAGACTCTTAAGACTTTTTATCCTTTTTCGTGTATTTAAGCTTTTTCGTTATGCAAACTCTTTTCAAACTCTTGCTTCAGTTTTGGCAACTAAAAAGTTTGAGTTCTTTACACTTGCTATCTTTGCATCGATTGTTATATTTGTATCTTCTGTACTTATCTATGTTATGGAGGCAAACAATCCAGATTCTCCCATAGATACACTTTTTGAAGCCATCTATTGGTCTATTGTAACGATCTCTACTGTTGGTTATGGAGATATGATCCCGGTGACATTTGAGGGGAGAGTTGTTGCTTTGATCGTGATTACATCAGGGATCGCTGTTCTTGCATTTACAACATCTTTGGTTGTTTCTGCTTTTACGGAGAAACTTGATGAGATTCGTGAGATTAAGACTATTGAAAACATCACAAAACTTAAGAAATTTTATCTTGTGTGTGGGTATGAAGATGTAGCACAGGATGTTGTAAAAAAACTTGCAAAAAATGATAATGAGATCATCATAATGGATGAGGATATAAATAGAGTTGAACAGGCAAAGAGAGATGGATTTAGGGCACTCAACTATGACCCTGGAAAGGTGGAAAGCTATAAAAAACTGCACATCAATATAGATAAACAAGTAAAAGCAGTACTTTGTTTGTGTGAAAATGATGTTGAAAATGTTTATGCTGCACTTACCATTAGATCTTTTAATAAAAATGTTTTTATCCTCTCTTTACTTATGGAAAACTCCAATAGAAAAAAGTTGAAATTTGCTGGTATTAACAAGATCGTGTATCCCCAAGAACTTGTTGGACTGATAACCAAAGAGCTAATAGGACAACCAGTTGCATTTGAGATTATTCATGAGCTTAGAAGTGAAAAATCAAATGTAAATATTACAGAGATTGTTGTAACACAAAGGATTGTTGAAAATTTTGCAACAGTTGGAGAACTTGGAAATAAAAATTTTCGTGTTGTTTTATTAGGAATATATAAAAAAGATAAAGAACAATTCTATTTTAATCCTTTGGAGACAACGTTTATTAGTAATGGGGATTTTTTACTTGTGATTGGGTATAAAGTGTTTATCAAGGAGTTTGAACAACATCTTCATACAAAGGTAAATCGTGTCTAAAAATACAGCATTGTTATTTGGTTTTAACAAATATGTAGAAGAGATTGTGAAAAATGTGCAAGATGAGTATGCTCAAGTAAAAATTTTTTCATTGAATAAAGAAGATATGGATCATCCAGAGTATGAAATTGAGTATTTTGATCTTAGTGATGATTGGCACAATACTGATACTGACAAAGATATTGATATTAAAAACTCTATTGCGTTTTGTGTATTGGAAGATACAGCGGAAAATATCTTTTTGACAATATCTTTGCGGGCTCATTATGAAGAGCTACCTATCATTGCTATTGCTTCACATAAAGAGAATGCAAATAAACTTCTCATGGCTGGAGCAAATAAAGTAATACCACTTGTTGAAACAACAGCAGATATAATTACAAATATGCTTGAGAGCCCCATCTCAAATACAATTTTACACGATATTTTATATGAAAAAAGTGACTTAAAGATAGCTCAGATTGAGATAGGGGAGAATAGCCATTTTAAAGATGAGGAGCTTTCTAGTATTGATTGGAGCCATTATCATGGGATTATTGTGCTTTCTGTGATGCATAAAGATATGAGCAGTGAGTTTATCTATTCATCCAAAGCAAAACGTCATATTATCCAAGAGGGTGATGTGCTGGTTGTTGTTGGATATGAAACAGATATTGTAGATTTTGAAACCAAAATAGGGAGTGAAAGATATGTCAATTGGAGTCATTGGAGCTGGTAAGTGGGGAAGTGCCCTTGCATTTGCATTCAGCGAAAAAAATGATGTAGTGATTACATCACGCAGACCAAGGGATATAGATAATTTTGTTTCATTAGAAGAAGCATTACAATCACAATATCTTATCATAAGTGTACCTGCACAGCAGGTTGGTGAGTGGCTTGAGAAACATTTTGTTTTCTCAGGTCAAAAAGTTTTGGTTGTTTCAAAGGGTATTGAAGCTCATAGTGGGAAATTTCTCAATGAGATTTACCAGGAGTATGTTCCAGATGAAAATATCGCTTTTTTATCTGGTCCATCTTTTGCAGTAGAGGTGATGGCATCACTTCCAACAGCATTGGTTGTAAACTCAACAAATGAGGTACTTGCAAAGGAGTTAAGTGCTTTATTTCCATCATTTATCAAAACATATACATCAAGTGATGTTATCGGTGCAGAGGTGTGTGGTGCTTACAAAAATGTTATTGCTATTGCAGCGGGTATTTGTGAAGGATTAGGGCTTGGTAGTAATGCTGCTGCTGCATTGATCTCTCGAGGGCTTGTAGAGATGCAACGTTTTGGTTTGGCATACGGTGCAAAAGAGGAAACCTTTATAGGGCTTGGTGGTGCAGGAGATCTGTTTTTAACCGCATCATCTTCAAAAAGTCGTAATTTTCGTGTAGGACTTGGGATCGCTCAGGGAAAAACACAACAAGAGATCTTGAATGATTTGGGTGAGGTTGCTGAGGGGATAGGTACAGCTTATGCACTTCATGAGATATCATTGCATAAAGAGCTTTATTTACCTATAGCTAAAGAGGTTTATGCTATGCTTGAGGGTAAAATCCCACAAGAATCACTTCGAGATTTACTCTCACACTAGGAGAAACTATGCCACAAGAGAGAGAACAGATACAAAAGATAGTATTAGCAGTTTTCATCGGTTTTGGAGCAGCTGGATTATCATTATTATTATTTAACCCAACACAATCGATCCTTTTGGGACTTATTGCATTTTTGGTAACATTATGGACCAATGAGGGGTTGCCTCTTGCTGTTGTGTCTTTATTGCCTATTGTTTTATTTCCTGCGTTTGGTGTGTTAAATACAAAAGCAACTGCACTTAATTATTCAAACCCGATTATCTTTTTGTTTCTTGGTGGTTTTTTACTTGCTATTGCTGTGGAAAAAACAAATCTTCATACATATATTGCAACAAAGATTCTCTCACTCTTTCCAAATACACCAAAAGCGATGATATTTTCACTTGCTTTGACTTCTGGGCTACTTAGTTCGATCCTCTCAAATACAACGACAGCTTTGTTGTTGATGTCTATTGCTTTGTTTATCACTGAAGATGCTAGATTGAAACTGCGTTTTTCATTAGCTGTTGCTTATGGTGCAAGTGTTGGAGGTATTTTAACACCGATTGGAACACCTCCAAATCTTATCTTACTTGGAGTGATGCAAGAACACAATATGGAAGTGATACCTTTCTTTCAATGGATGTGGATGGTAGCACCTCTCTCTTTTGTGATGTTAATTGCGGTGACTTTTGTTCTCTCACTGGGTGTGAAAAATGTTCCAATACACAGAGAAAAGAAAAAAAGTACACTTAATATTGCACAGAAAAAAGTGCTTTTTGTTATGGGTGGATTGATTTTACTGCTTTTGTTAAATGCACCTATGAAGCCTTATTGGGGTGGTTTGGGGTTGAGTGAGAGTGGCATCTTGCTTGGTGTTGGACTTCTTTTGTTTATGCCACCATTTAATATACTAAACTGGATGGAAGATAAAGAGAATATTCCATATCGTATTATGTTTCTTTTTGGAGCTGGGTTCTCTATCGCAAAAGCTTTTAGTGCAACAGGTTTGGCAAAAGAGGTAGCATCTTATCTTATTGTACTTACTGATTTGACACCTATTTTGCTACTTTTAGTTGTTGCGTTTTTGATTACGTTTACTACTGAGATTACATCCAATACAGCACTGATCTCGATAATGCTTCCTGTTATCTACTCTGTAGCAGAACAAACAGGGATCAATACAACACTCTTTATGATGGTTGCAACACTTTGTTCTAGTTATGCATTTA
>JAMORZ010000190.1 GCA_027063295.1 Sulfurimonas sp. | reverse complement strand
GCCATTGTAGTGCATCTACAATTATTTTAATATTAAAATCACTAATTTCTCATTTTTATTGAATTTCTTAGATTTTCTTCGCTATAATGGGTCATATTTTACAATTATGTGAGGGCAAGGATGTTCTTATCCAATGCGAATAATTTACGTTTTGATTCTTTACTTGATTCTTTAGTACTGTTTACAAAACTTTACCACAAACCATTTTCAGCAGAAGCTTTAACAGCAGGTTTACCGATAGAACCTGGTGCTGAAGCACCTGAACTGTTTTCAATCAACAGTGCAAAAGGACTCTTTTCACGTGCAGCTGCAAAAGCTGGACTCAAATCATCAATCGTAAAACGTCCACTTTCACAAATATCACCTTTACAACTTCCGATGATTATTTTGCTTTCAAATCAGGGTTCTTGTATCGTTGATAGTTTCAATGAAGATAGAACTGAAGTCAAGATCATAATGCCAGCAGAGGAAGCTGTTGAGCAATGGGTTGATATTGAAGATCTTGAGGATGAATATATCGGTTATGGCTTCATGGTCAAAAAAGAGTTTGAGTACACTGATGAAAATGCAAGAACACTCCATCTCAAACAAAAACATTGGTTTTGGAGTACTATCAAACTCTCAAGTGGTATCTATAAAGATGTACTTTACGCCTCTTTACTCATCAACCTTTTTGTTTTGGCATCTCCACTCTTTACCATGAATGTTTACGATAGAGTTGTTCCAAACAATGCTATAGAGACACTTTGGGTTTTTGCTATTGGTGTTACCATCGTTTATATTATAGATACTTTTGCAAAATTTACCCGAACCTATCTTCTTGAGGTTGCTGCCAAAAAGAGTGATATCATCATGTCTTCTATCATTTTTGAAAAAGTGATGGATCTAAAAATGGCAAACCATCCAGCTTCTGTTGGATCATTTGCAAGCAATCTTAAAGATTTTGACAATATTCGTGGTTTTTTAACAAATGTAACAATGATAGCTATCATAGACTTACCATTTTCAGTTATCTTCTTAGCTGTTGTTGCATATATTGGAGGTAATATTGTTCTTATACCTTTTACGACCATGTTGCTTATCTTGGCTTATGCTTTTTTTATCAAAAAGCCTTTACGTGCGAGTATTGAGAGTACACATGAAGCTAGTGCGAAAAAAAGCTCTATCCTCATTGAGAGTTTAAGCAACATTGAAACTCTAAAAACATTAGGTACACTTAACCAAATCCAATGGAAATGGGAAGAATCTACAGGTGAAATCGCTTCAAAAAGTTTAAAATCACGCCTTCTCTCAGCATCTATTCCAACCATTACACAACTTCTTATCCAACTCAATACTGTGATGATTATCATCGTAGGTGTGTACAAGATACAAGAGTTTGAGCTTACGATGGGGGGACTGATTGCCATTGTTATCTTAACAGGTCGTACACTCGCACCTATGGGGCAAGTTGCTGGACTTATGACAAACTATGAAGATACAAAAACATCATACGAAACACTCAATGATATCATTACTCAACCAAGTGAAAGACCAGAAGGTAAAAAGTTTGTTGAACGCCCTGCATTTAGTGGTCATATAGAGTTTGTTGATGTTACATTTACTTACCCTGGCAATGATATACCAGCTTTGAAAAATGCCTCTTTTGTTATTGAACCTGGTGAGAGTGTTGCTATTATTGGGCGTATTGGAAGTGGTAAAAGTACGATCCAAAAACTTATCTTGGGACTATATGAACCAGATAGTGGACAGGTTTTAGTAGATGGGATCGATATCAACCAAATAGATCCAGCAGATCTTCGCAAACATATAGGGTATGTATCACAAGATATTATGCTTTTTAGAGGAACTGTAAAAGATAACATTACATTTAGAGCGACTCATGCAAGTGATGGGTCAATGATACGTGCAGCACACATCAGTGGAGCTTATGAGTTTATAAAAAAACACCCAAAAGGGTACGAGATGCCAGTTGGGGAGCGTGGAGCAGGCCTTTCTGGTGGTCAGCGCCAAAGTATAGGGATAGCAAGGGCATTTTTACTCGATGCACCAATTATGCTGCTTGATGAACCAAGTAATGCGATGGATCAAATCACAGAAGCAAAACTTCTTGAGAATCTTAAAAAAGCTCTCCAAGATAAAACTGCACTTATCGTAACACAGAAGATGACTCTTCTTAGTATTGTTGAGAGAGTTATAGTTGTAGATAATGGAAAAATAGTAATAGATGCACCAAAAGAAGAAGCGATTAAGAAACTCCAATCTGGAGGAGCGAAATAATGCCAAATTCTAAGAAGAACATAGAATATAACGAAAAAGACTATGAGTTTATGAACTCATTGAGTGCTGCCATACTTGAGCAGTCACCATCTCGTATCAGTAGAGTGTTAAAGATTTGGATTTTTAGTGTTTTTATCCTCTTGGTGTGGGCTTCATTGGCAGAGATAGATGAGATCACACGTGGTGATGGAAAAGTTATCCCTTATGGACAAAATCAAGTTATACAAAATCTTGAAGGGGGGATCGTAGAGTCCATCTTGGTTGAAGAGGGGGATATGGTTGAGAGAGGTCAAGTACTTCTTAAAATCAACAACTCACAATCTCTTTCAACATCTCAAACAAACGAGATGAAGTACAAAGAACTCCAAGCAAAACGTCTTAGACTGTATGCAGAAGCCAACCAACTTCCGTTTGAAAATGTAGAAACTGATGATATTGCTTTGAAAAAACAAATAGAATTGGCAAGAAAACTTTATGAATCAAATAAACTAGAAGAAGCAGCAAAAGACAGATCTATTGTTCAGCAGATAGAACAAAGAAAACAAGAACTTAAAGAAGCAAAAGCACGTGTTAAAACACTAAGTAAATCTTTAGAATATGTTCAAGAAGAGATCCGTATGACAACACCTATGGTGAGAAAAGGTGTTCGTTCACGAGTTGATTTTTTAAAGCTCAAACGTGAAGAAAATGAGATCATTAACAATATTGAAGCAGCTGAACTTTCACTTCCACGTTTACGTTATGCAATAGAAGAGTATAGAAGTAAAAGGATAGAAGCAAAACGTGAGTTTATCAACAAAGCAAAACAAGAGCTCAATGAAGTAACAGCAGAACTGAGCCGACTCAAGTCACAACAAGTTGCTCTTAATGATAAAGTATTAAGAACAATGGTCAAATCACCTGTTGATGGGATTATTCAAAAGCTTTATGTACACACTATCGGTGGAGTTGTAAAACCAGGAGCTGATTTGATCGAGATCGTTCCAACAAACAAAAAACTCTACCTTGAGATCAAGATTAAACCAAGTGATATTGCATTTATCCATCCAGGTGCAAAAGCAAAAGTGAAAATCTCAGCTTATGATTTTGCTATTCACGGTGGGCTTGAGGGTAAAGTTGTCAATATCTCTCCAGATACAATAACAGATAAAAAAGATAATACATTTTATATTATCCATATTGTTACAGAAAAAAACTATCTTGGAACAAAAGAACACCCACTTAAGATCATCCCTGGTATGGTAGCGAGTGTAGATATCGTAACAGGGAAGAAAACAGTTTTACAATATATCTTAAAACCTATCTTAAAATCTAAACAATATGTGTTTTCGGAGAGATAAGATGAATGTTATACTCTTTACAAATAATATGCAAATCCTCAAAGAGTGGCAAGAGAGAGACAAGAAGTCTCATCTTTTTAATGCCACTGATACTCAAGAGCTTTTTTCCCTTTTAGATTCATTAGATGAAAGTGTTGTCATAGTGGATTATGACAGTGTTGCCCAAGAGTTAAACAAACTTATCTCCTCCAACAAACTTCCAAAACACACAATAGTGCTAGAAAAAGTTCCTGAGATTGCATCTGGGAAAATGTTGATCTCACATGGTGTTCGTGCTTATGGAAACTCAAGAATGTTACTCATACATTATGAGCAAATGCTGGACGCTATTTTGAACGATAAAGTATGGACATACCCTGAGCTTACAGCTGCACTTGCAAAAAGAGTAAGTAAGATTTCTCAAGAATCACAAGAGCTTATAGAGCATCGTCTTACACATAAAGAGTTAGAGATCGTGTATGATGTTCTCGATGGGCTTACAAATGATGCTATTGCTACTAAACATGATATCACAGCACGAACTGTCAAAGCACATATAAGTTCAATCTTCTCTAAACTGCATGTAAGTGATAGAATCTCTTTGGTATTGCTTTTACGATAATGCAAACTACCCCAGAAAAATCAAGCAGTTTTTCCTAACAGCCATCAAATACCTCCAAATATTTAAGGGGCACTCTGTCCTTTTAACACTTTTGAAGCAAATTAAAAGATATAAAATCGCGGACTTTATTAAAAGTGGCCGAATCAGCTCCGTTATAGGTGGCCGAATACTCACCGTTTTTAGTGGCCGGATGATTTCGCGATGGGTGGCCGATTTGCTCCGTTTTTTGCAATAGGTTGATACACCACTCGTATCTTATTAATATTACTGGTGAAAGTTACAGATTAAAGCAAAAACGGGAAGCTGGATTATTGAATATTTCAGCTAAATAAGTGTTACGAAGTGGTACATATTTCCACTGC
>JAMORZ010000189.1 GCA_027063295.1 Sulfurimonas sp. | reverse complement strand
GTAGAAGTGGTGGCCAATCTCGGAATCGAACCAAGGACACACTGATTTTCAGTCAGTTGCTCTACCGACTGAGCTAATTGGCCACTCATTTGTAGAGCTGAAATTATAGCTCTTTTTGCTGAACTATAACTTAACACAACACCATATCTAATCTAATCTTCACAATATTTTTTAAAAAAAATCTATTTTCAGCATTTATAAAGGTAGAAATACCGATAATAAAGAAAATACAAATAAAGGGTACAAGATGAAGTTTTCTGTTAAAAAATATTTAAAGACCCTCTTTCTTCTCTCTGCTTTTTTCGTTTTTAGTTCAAACACTCTTTTCGCAACGGATGACATGGATGATCTTTGTTATGAAAAATTTATAGAAAGTGGTTTTAAGATGGGACCTTTTTCTATGATGTATACAACAAAAATTCCTATTAAAAATCAAGGAGATGCTACACTTACTGATATCGAAGTTGCACTTGCAACAGAGGAACTTTTTTCTGTTTTTGATGAGTGTGGTGTTGAAGATGGTGATGGAAACTGTAGTGATGCCAATGGAAAAAGCTTCATGATGTTTTCTGCATTTGAAGATGGTATTGCTTATGAACTAGAAGATCTTGATAGCAATGAAAGTATTACCCCTTATACAAAATCTATGTTTAGTTTTCTTGATACAAGCAGCTATGAGATGATTGCAACATATGTTAAAGATGGAGTTACTCACACTGGAAAAATCAAACCTTGTCCTATTCCAATACCATCTGGAACATCTGCACCAGTTGATGTCTTCAATGTTGTTGATGCAACCTTTAGTGGTTCTAAGGACCCTATATCAGCAAGTGCTATTGAAAATAGACTTCCAACACGCATAAGTGGAAAAAACTTTAGCGTAAAAGTTCTACACATGAAAAGTGATAAAGAAACACTCGATGGGTATCATGGTACTGTTAGTGTTGCTATGATACCTACTCCAGCTTTTACTGGAGATACAACAACTGATAAAAACCTATGTAAAGCTGCTATCCCTTATAGTGGTACAGAAAAAAGTGTATCTTTTGGAGGAAGTTCATCTAAAACACTAAATATCACAAATATTTCTCATGCTTTACAAAATGCCTCTTTTAGGATCAAATACTCAACTGGCTTTTATCCAATGAAAAAAACATACTATGTCTGTTCACGTGATGTTTTTGCTATTCGCCCTGAGAAATTTGATCTTATTGCTCCTTCTGGAGAGGATATGGAACTCCTTACATCAGCAGACAAATATAAACTTGGTCTTAAAGCTGTTGTCTACTCTACATCAAATCCTACACATGGATACACTATAACTGATGCACAAGATACCCTCGTAGTTACAGGTGACAAATATCAGCCAAACAATGTTTTAAACAATGCTCTACACGGATCTATCACATCAACAGACACATACCATATTGTTGATGGGGAAGCAAAAAACACAACAGGTGGCAACGAAGCAGTTGCAATAAAATTTGATGACATCGGTTTTGTGCATATGAGAGTTATTGATAAAACATGGGCGCAGGTAGATATTGACAATGGTGATACATTTGCAGATTGTAGCGATAATGGAGCATATATCTGTGGAAGTATCTATGCTACGTTTATCCCTGATAGTTTTGAGCTGCTAACACCAATGCTAAAAAACCATGATGGTTCTACTTTCACATACCTTTCAAATGATCTTAATATTTCAGCTGATCTTGAACTAACTATTAAAGCAAAAAATGCAGATGGCAATGTGACAGCCAACTTTGATGCAAATTCATGGGAAAATAATATAACACTCACATATACACTTCCAACTCCATCTATAACAGGAGTAACTGAAAATAAATCAGAGATAGATAGTGCAAGAAAGCTTGGTTTTACTAACGGTAGTTATACTATCTCACAAACAGATACAAATAATTCTAAGAAACTTTTTTTCAACTTTAGTAGAGATGTAAGTGATGCTAAAAATCCATTTAAAATAAAAGGTTCTGATATTACACTTGCTATAGATGCACTCTATACATCATCAAGCGGAGTCTCTAAGCATGTAACAGGTAGTGCAGCAGCTTTAGATGATGTAACTTTTCTCTATGGAAGAACACATACACCTAGACAAAGGTTTACTGGTAATTCAGGTATAACTTTAATATATTTTGAAAATTATTGTAACGGAACTGGATGTGACAAATCTCTCCTACCAGATGGAATCAACTCTGTTTCTCTAGATGATCCACGTTGGTTTGTAAATACAAAACATACAAGTGCTCACGGAAATGCTGGAGTTGTCTCACAAAAAAATGGTTCACTCAATGTCACAGCAACAACACCATCAAATGCAAACCCATCAAGTGTGACGCTCAATTATGATGAATCTCGTGGTTATCCATTTAAAACCACTCTAAAAAATGAAGCTTCTCCATGGCTCATCTATAACAAGTATAAATCATCTGCAACAACCAATGAGTTTGAAGTTGAATTTAACAATGCAAACAAAAACTGGGCTGGACAACATGAAACTGATACTGCAACAAATGCAAACTCTTCAACAAAAACAAATAGGAGAATGATGTGGTAAGAAGAGGAGGTTTTACCCTAATTGAGCTGATCTTTGCGATTGTTATTATTGCTATTTCAGTTCTTTCTCTTCCTACTATCTCTCAAGTAACTGCAAAAAACACAGAAAGGGGTCTTGTTCAAGAGGCTATCTTCGCTGCGGCAACAGAGCTCAATGAGATCACAACTGCACACTGGGATGACAACTCTATTGAAGGAGCTTCAAGCTCTTTGGCAAAAGTTATTGATGGGCATTCAAGGGTTACAAAATGTGAAGACAACTCCTCTTTACCAAACTATAGACTTATGCCAGGGCATGTCTTACAACCACTTCACAGACGCTGTCTTGATAGTAACTCAACTGAACCAGCTGATGCAGATGTTGATTCTACCATCGATGCACTTGAAGATCATGAGCATTCAAAACAAAATATTTTTGATGATACAACAGTTGAAGCAGCAGGATATAAAGCAAATTATGATTCTCAAATCGTTATCGATCGTGCAGCAAACTTCAATGGTTCTCAATCAGATATGAAAAGTATCACGATCACTATCACTGATAGTGATGATAATACCATTGTAATGTTAAAAACATACAGTGCAAATATTGGTGAGATCGATTTTTATAAGAAGGAATATTAACAGATGTTAAAACGTAGTGCTTTTTCCATGATAGAGCTTATCTTTGTTATAGCTATTATGGGAATCATCGGAAAGTTTGGTGTCGAATTCCTTGCAAATGCATATAGAAATTTTATTTTTAGTAAAGTCAACCATGAACTTCAAGCAACAAGTTCAGCTGCAGTTGAACTTATTGCAGCAAAACTACAACACAGAATCAAAGCTTCTGTAATCGCCAGAAAAGGTGTTCCCCCGGCTACACCTGTTGCTATTGGGAGTGCAAGTGGGGATGATTTTATTGTAATTGAATGGATTGGAATTGACTATGAAGGTTTCAAAGGAAACTCTGATGACAACTCATCTTCATACTATCTTCCAAACTGGAGTGGAATCATAGATCTTGACAATGCAAATGCTTCATCTTCTATCTTGGTATCTCCAGAGACTAACACATCTGCTATAAGCAAAATGGTAGAGACTCTCTCCTATTCTACAGCTGACATCAATGATACAGCACTCTTTTTTATCGGTGCGAACAGTGATGCTGAAACTGACTATGGTTGGGATGGTAACCTAAGCAAGATCGATGCACAAACAGGTGCAATGCACCCTATCAACTCAACAAGTCAAATCGATCAATACACAAACGCAGCATCTGAAAATGCTACAAATGATTTTACAGGTGTTGATGTCTATGAATACTACTACCTTGCCTGGACAGCTTATGCTATCGTATATGAAGCTGGTGATAACAATATGGGTACTCTGCGAATGTATTGGAACTACCAACCATGGAAAGACTTAAATGGTGATGGTGATGCAGATCAATTTAATGATGCACCAAATGTACAAAGTGCAGTAATAATGGAAAATGTAAGTACTTTTAGATTTAGTTCTATTGGGAGCATACTTAAAATTCAAGTGTGTACAAAAAGTGAAATCATTGATGGCACCAACGATGGGGATGGATACTCGATATGCAAAGAAAAAACAGTATTTTAAAAACAAGCAGAAGTGGTATGGCTATGATAATGGCCATCAGTGTTATTGTCATTTTAGCTACAATTATGGCACTCTCACTAGCACTGACATCACAAACGACAAAAAGAACAAACGATATCTACTTGTATGAGCAAGCTTCTCTTTTGGCAAAGAGTGCTACAGAGTATGCTTTACTAAAAATCGCACAAGAAAACTCCTCATCTGATCCTTGCTCATACACTGGTGAAAATTTTACACAAGATACTATTTATGATATCAATATCTCTGTTCACTATGTTTATACTGCTGGTGCATGTTCTTCACCAACACAATGGGCAACAGTTGAAACAGCTGAGCAAAATGGTTCAGTACTGATCGATGTTGGAGTCTCAATACTAGATACAAATATCTCAACTGAACCT
>JAMORZ010000188.1 GCA_027063295.1 Sulfurimonas sp. | reverse complement strand
AGTAACAAACTCTACTTTGTTACAAAACAAAATCAGATGATGCTGATGGTACAAAAAGGGGATGAACTTCTCAACTACGAAGATGCACTCCAACACTACGAGCCTTTGATACACAAAGTTATAGAGGAGGGTGGTAGTCATAGTTTTGATGCAATTGAGAGATATTTTGAGCAGATCCGTTCATTTTTTGCACTTAGTCAAAACAGAGCAAACAAAGAACTCTCATGAAACACAATGCAACCCTCTTAGCCCTCAAACAGCTCGTTGCGTTTTGTATTGATATGGTTACCATCTCTTTTGTGCTTGTGGTGCACCCATCTCTTGAGAGTTATAGTGTGTTTGTGATTTTATGGATATTTTATATCCCTTTGTGTGAGTATTTTTGTACACAAACACTTGGTATGAGAGTTGTTGGCACACATATCTATGCTACATACCCTAAGAAAAACCGTGTTTCACTCTCTGTAGTTGCTAGAAGGCACATCGCACGTGTTGGTTTTTTGTGGGGTGTGATAGGGTGGTTGTATCTTCTTATCAACAAACAACTTATGGATGATTATATTATCGTAGATGATCAAAACCATATCTCTTTAAAAGTATGACAATCTGCAATATTTTTGATATTTTTGAAGATTTTTCTATATGATACCTACAACATAACATAAAGGCTTGATGATGATAGAAAGATTTTACCTCAAAGATTACCTTAGTTTTTCAGAAAGCGAATTGAACCTCAAAACAGGTTTAGTTGTTTTTACAGGTCCTAGTGGGAGTGGAAAATCTATCCTTATGGATGCGATTCTCTCTTCGTTGGGCTCTGCAACCTGTGATGCAAAACTTTGTGAATCAAGTGTGACATGGGATATCAGTCAAGAAGATATGGGCATAGAGAGTGAGGAGATCAATGTCTTTAAGCATATTAAAAAAGAGAAGTCTCGCTACTTCATCAACAACCAAAGTCTCTCAAAAAAAGCTATCCAAAGTGTTGCATCTCGCTATCTTCGCCATTTAAGTCTAAAAGATTTTAGTGATTTTCAAAATGAAAATCTACTTGAGATCTTAGATAATCGTATCGCACAACAAACATCTTCGATCACAGAACTCAAAAAACGCTATCAAAACAGTTTTGAGGAGTATAAAAAAGTCAAAAAAGAGTTAGCAAAACTTGAAGATGAGGAAAAAAAGATTGTTGAGCTCAAAGAGTTTGCTGCGTTTGAGATCAACAAAATAGAGGAGATTAACCCTCAAATGGGTGAAGATGAAGAGCTCTTAGAGATCAAAAAGGAGCTCTCAAGAAAAGAGAAAGTGCAAGAAGCACTAGAAAATGCTCAAGAGATCTTCTCTTATGAACATCTTGTTTCATCAGCTTTAGATACCCTTGGGGTTGAGAGTGGTTTTTTTGATGATGCAATGAATGAACTTCGAGCGTGTTTTGAAAATGCAGAAGATAGGTTTGATACTTTGAGCTCTGTAGATATTGAGGAGATCTTAAACCGCATAGAAGAGATCAGTGGGCTTAAACGCAGATATGGTAGCATAGAAGAAGCCCTTGCATACAAAGAACAAAAAAAGATAGAGTTACAAAAGTATGAAAACATTGAGGTGGAAAAAAGTGACTTGGAACTTCAATGTAAGATCTTGGATGAAAATGTAACAGGCTTAGCAGAGGAACTCTCAGAGCTAAGAGGTGCAGCACTCAAAAGTTTTGAAACTGATCTCAACAACTACCTTCATGAGCTTTATCTTCGTGAAGCCTCAATAACACTTCAAAATGGTGAGTACACACATCATGGAAAAGATATCATCACCATAGAGTTAGAACAAACGCAACTCTCAAAAGTAAGTACAGGTGAGTTTAACAGACTGCGTTTAGCAGTTTTAGCTTTAAAATCTGAACATATGAACAACAACGGTGGGGTTTTGATGTTAGATGAGATAGATGCAAACTTAAGTGGTGAAGAGTCTATGAGTGTTGCAAAAGTGCTCAAAAAACTCTCTTCATCTTTTCAGATATTTGTTATCTCCCACCAACCACAACTCACTTCGATGGGAGATCAACACTTTTTAGTTTATAAAGATGGTACTATTTCAAAAACAAAAGAGCTAAACTTTGATGAGCGTGTTGTTGAGATCGCCAGAATCATAAGTGGTGAAAACATCTCAAAAGAAGCGATACAGTTTGCTCGAGAACTATTGGAGGCAAAACAATGATAATAGACACACATATACATCTTGATGATCAACGCTACACAGAAGATCTTGATGATGTTTTACAAAGAGCAAGAGAAGGTGGAGTGGAACGTTTTATCATACCTGGTGCTGATGTTACGACTCTTAAGCGTGCTGTTGAGATCGCTGAGAAGAACAGCGATGTGTACTTTGCAGTTGGTGTACACCCTTACGATAAAGAGCAGTTTGACACTCTTGCGTTTGAAGATTATGTTATACATGAAAAATGTGTAGCTATCGGAGAGTGTGGGCTTGATTATTTTCGCCTTGAAGGGAGTGATGAGGAAAAAGAGAAAGAAAAACAAGAGCAAAAAAGAGTTTTCAAAGCACAAATAGAGATAGCAAAAAAGTATAAAAAACCTCTCATTGTTCACATACGTGATGCTTCACACGACTCTAAAACCCTTATGATAGAAGCAAATGCATCAGAAGTTGGAGGGGTGTTGCATTGTTTCAATGCAGATGAGCAGCTTTTAATCCTTGGAGAACATAATTTTTATTTTGGTATAGGTGGTGTTGTTACGTTTAAAAATGCCAAAAAACTTGTCAATGTACTGCCTAAGATTCCTCAAGAGAAACTTATCATCGAAACAGATGGACCATACTTGACTCCAACACCACATAGGGGGGAGAGAAACGAGCCACTTTACACAACTCTTGTTGCACAAAAGATAGCTCAGATACTTGATTTGAGAGTAGAAGAGGTTGAAAATCTAACAACTAAAAATGCCCAAGAACTCTTTGATATTTCTTAATATAAAACTAGTTTGAACTTTTTTTAATCTAAAATTGGATAAAATCTAACCATGTTTAGATATGTATCCTTTTTCCTCTTTCCACTAGTGTTGATGGCCAATTTGACATATATGTCAAACTACAACAAAGAACTCTCAGTTCTTGAGTCGTTTGATATTGAGCCATCGTTTTTATATGATCCTGTTATGAATGATATGCGTAACAAAAACAATACCGTAAGACGTAACAAACAGTTTTTTAGAACCATGGAAGAGGCATATCTTTTTATCCCTGCGATCAAAAACATCTTGACAAAGTACAACATCCCTCAAGAGTTTCTCTACCTTGCTATGGCAGAATCAAACTTTAGAACCTATGCCTACTCACACAAAAGAGCAGCAGGTCTTTGGCAGTTTATGCCCCGTACTGCAAAACGCTACAATCTTCACCTAGATGAGTATGTTGATGAGAGACGTGACTTGATCAAGTCCACTGAAGCTGCAGCAAAGTACCTCACAACACTTCATAAACGTTTTGGAAAATGGTATTTGGCTGCGATCGCTTACAACTGTGGTGGTGGACGACTCAACCGTGCAATCAAAAAAGCAAAAACTGATGATTTGGCAGTATTGCTTGACCCAAAGAAAAAGTATATTCCACGTGAAAGCCGTCTGTATATTCGCAAGATTGTAGCTTTAGCGCTTATTGGAACAGATGAGCAGTTTTTACTCTCGAGTGAGTATGAACATCTTTTAAACCGTGCAAATGCTTACCCTATTGCAACAGTAAAAGTTCCAAGTGGAGAGTCTTTAAAGCGTATTGCAAAGATTATTGACTTGCCACTCAAAGATCTTAAAAAACTCAATAGACACCTAAAATACGACTTTATACCACCATACTCATCTTCATATGATGTTTATATACCTTACATAAAACTTGCAGAGTTCAAACAGAAGTATTATGAAGACTCTATGAGAAATATCTACAAAATCTACCATGTAAAAAGGGGTGACAACCTCTCTAAAATAGGGAAACATTTTCATGTTTCTTACAAAGTGATTATGGATTTTAACAACCTCAAAAACACACACTTAAGACTAAAACAAAAACTTATCATACCGATAGAAAACAAAAAAAGTAGAGGGTAAAATGAAACTGTTTCCTCTTTTTTTAGCAACTGTAGTGTGTAGTAGTTTTTTCTTAAGTGGTTGTAGTACTCGTGGTAAGAAAACCTACAAACACTACAAAAAACCAACATCCTACTCACCCCATAAAAGTGCTCACAGTGCCACAATGGATAAAAAAACATACTCTCACCCAACGATGAAACCATATACTGTTCGTGGGGTAAAGTACTATCCTACTGTTGTGAGTGTGGGTGATACTTTTTATGGCAATGCCTCCTGGTATGGCCCTGACTTTCATGGAAAACTAACATCAAACGGTGAAACATACAACATGTGGGATATGACAGCAGCACATAAAACACTTCCTATGAATACCATTGTTAAAGTGACAAACAAACGCAATGGAAAAAGTACCGTTGTTCGTATCAACGATAGAGGACCTTTTGTGGCTACTCGTATCATAGATCTCTCCAAAGCAGCAGCAAAAAAGATAGATATGATAGGGCATGGTACAGCACCTGTAAAACTTGAAG
>JAMORZ010000187.1 GCA_027063295.1 Sulfurimonas sp. | reverse complement strand
TGCGCAAAACTTACAATCAACCCAGCAGATGTTTGTGTAGTTGATATTTCTGTCTATCACAAATGTTGTGATCCCTTTTGGGTGCAACTCCTTTTTACGAGCTGTTGCCATCTTCCCAAGTGTTTTGAGATCTGCGTTTTTGATAAGGTCGAGTGCTTCTTGTTTTGTTAGTCGTTTGAACATTGTGCCGCTTTCGTTGTAAACATCTCCATCGCTTTATTCATCTTTTGCACTTTTTTAGGAGCATCTAAAAGGTGCTTGTTTTTAAGCCATGAACCATCACGATATGCCATCTTTACCTTACCATCTACATCTTTATACACAAGTACCCTAAGTGGCAGGTCAAGCCCCACTTTCATATCTTGTTGCATCAAAGCAGTTCCAAGTCGAGGATTACCAAAGACTATCATCTTTGACTCATTGAGTTTCATATCAACAGCTGCTGCGTTTCCTGAGTGGTTGATAACAGCAAAGATACCAAGATTTTTACTTTTAAGCACCTCTTTGAGTTTATATACTGTATCATCAACACTCACACAACTCTCTTTAACGATGATATCATTTGCAAAAAGAGCAAAAGAGACAAGTGACAATGCTAGAATTTTTTTCATTATTTATCTTTACTGATTGCGTCAAGCACACCATTTATGAACTTTGGTGACTGCTCTGTTCCAAATGCTTTTGTGATCTCTACTGCTTCGTTGATAACAACAGCTGAGTCAAGATCTCCAAAGAGTATCTCATAAGCTGCCAAACGCAGTGTCGCACGCTCAATCGTTCCTAGTCTTTCAAAATCCCAATCTTTGAGATGCTCAATGATAGCTTTATCACAAGCTTCGAGGTTTTTCATCACACCCTCATAAAGATCAAGTGCAAAATCACGTTGCTTGTTACGAATCTTTTTCTCTTCGAGTATCTCTGCTGTATGTTCTGCTGTGTTGCCATTACCCAAATCAAACGCATAGAGCAGACTTACTACTGCCATCCTTGCATGGTGTCTTGTTGCCATAAATATCCCTTATATTTTTTTAGAGGTTCTCATAAAGATCGAGCATCTCAATCACAGTTGTCATCGCTTCAAAACCCTTGTTTCCTGCTTTTGTCCCTGCACGCTCAATCGCTTGTTCGATAGTATCAGTAGTTAAAAGTCCAAAACTTACAGGTTTTTGGTACTTCAAGCTCATAGAAGCGATCCCTTTTGTAGCCTCTGCACTTACATAATCAAAGTGTGGAGTCGCACCACGAATCACTGCACCCAAAGCACATACTGCATCGTATTTACCAGAACTTAAAAGTTGGTCAACTATCATTGGAAGCTCAAACGCACCTGGCACTAAGATGTGTGTCAAATCTGCCTCATCACCACCATGACGATCAAACGCATCTTTTGCACCCTCTGCAAGTCTATCAACTATAAAGTGGTTCCAACGTGTACTTACAATAGCAATCTTTTTGCCATTGACAACTTTTAATCTTCCTTCAATCATTTTCATCTGTTTTCCTTTATGTTTTGTTTAGAGCTTATCACCCTTTTTATGCTGACATGTGTTTTGTAAATCTTGTAGAGAATTGTATAGTTTTTATAGTAAATCACTCTACAATCACGTTCAATTCCACTTTTTTTACACTCTTTTCCCATCTCTGGGGTGGTAGATAGAAGTTTTATATATGTATCGATTTTATTTACAAAACTATCTGCTGCCATCTTTTTGTCTTTGGCAATAGTCTCATAAATATTTTCTAAATCATTTTGTGCTTGTTTGTTATATCTTATCGATATCATACTTCTCTCTTAGCATAGCAAAAAACTCTTCATGCTCTACCGAACCTTCGTCATCATCACCAGCCTCATCATAAGCAGCCTCCAACTCCTTAGGAGTCCAACCATATTCTACATTGTTTGCAGAGGCTGTGAGTGAGAGATACTTTGTAAACTCCACATCATTATCGTTAAATGTATGATAGATTCTCTCTAGTTCTGGATCATCAATCGTTACTCTTATCACACAATCCCCCTTATCTGCTTAATCGTAGCTATAAGATTGTTCAAATCGTCTAATTTTAACATATTTGGTCCATCACTCAAAGCGATGCTTGGGTCAAAATGTGTCTCAAAGAAGAAACCATCTACACCTATCGCTGCTGCTGCACGAGCTAAGTATGGCACCATTGAGCTGTCTCCACCCGTTTTGCCATCTTGAGCCGTTGGCATCTGCACTGAGTGCGTTGCGTCAAATATAACAGGTGCAAACTCACGCATCACTACAAGGTTACGCATATCTACTACCATATTTCCATACCCAAAAGAGTTGCCTCTCTCACAGAGGTAAACGCCATGCTTTGCTGCGTTTTCATAAGTAGGCTCAGAGCATCCTCTTGTTTGAAGCACTTTTAAAAGTGGGTACTTCATAGCATCACCCGCTAAAAACTGCCCTTTTTTGATGTTGATCTCACACTCTGTTTTTGCACACGCTACAAGCAGATCTGTTTGACGACATAAAAAAGCGGGAATCTGAAGCATATCTACCACCTCAGCTACTTGAGGTACCTGATGGCTCTCATGTACATCTGTAACTATCTTATAGCCAAACTCATCTTTAACTTTTTGGAGTATTCTTAACCCCTCATCGATGCCAAGCCCACGAAAAGACTCTAGTGATGTACGGTTCGCTTTGTCAAAACTAGCTTTAAAATAGAAATCTATCGTCTCATCTTTGTGATACTTCTCTAACGATTTTGCTATTTTAAAGATATTTTCTTCACTCTCGATTACACATGGTCCAGCTAACAGTTTCATAGTTACTTCTTTTATTTTTAGAATTTTTAGTGTATAATCCCACTACGACCTAAATAGAGTTAAACCCTCTTTAGCTCAAAGTTGACTTTCAGTCGCCAAACTATAAAAGTCAACTTTAGGTGAAACTTTTTCATAAGTTCCTCCTAGCAATGGGATTGTACCTCAACCTTTTTTTGGTTGAGAGCATATAATTATATCAAAACTTACTTAGAATTAGCTACCAAAACCCCAGCAACAACAATCAAAACTATACCAAAACTCATCGCTAAAGATGGAAGTACATCACCAAGCATCACACCCACCATGATGGAGAAAAGTATGTTTGTATAGCTCACAGCACCAACAATCCCCGCTTTGGTCTCACCATAAGCTTTTGTCATAAGCATCTGCGATATAGTAGCAAAAACACCCATCGCTATGACATAAAACCATACTATCCCCTCTGGAACAACAAACTCACCCAATATAAAATCAAGCTCAGGGATACTCACAAACGCAGAGACTCCAAAAAGCACAATAGGTCCAAGTGTTCCAACACCCATAAATGAAAGTACAATAGCACGAGTATCGTAGTAGCTTCTAAGTTCTCTGATGGAGGTGTAGGCAAGTGCAGCTCCCACTCCACTAAAGAGTCCTAGCATATCGTACTTACTTAGCCCTACCCCTGAAGGATTGGTGATAAAAACAATCCCCACAAACCCTATAAAAACTGCTACCCACCCTTTTTTGCCAATCTTCTCACCCAAAAAGAAAAATGCAAAAAGAGCTGTAAATATAGGGCTAGTTTTTGAGTATGTCATCGCATCACCCAATGGGATATGTGCAATGTTGTAAAAAAATGCAAGAAGTGCACTAAAGCCCATAAACCCTCGAAAAAATAAAAGCCAAGGTTTGCCACCCTTTTGAAGAAGTGGTTTTTTATACACTGCATAACTAATAAGAATCACCCCTGCAATGTTACGAAAGAACACCACTTCCAAAGAGCTCATAGACTCACTGGCAAGTTTGGCAAACGCACCCATAATCGCAAAGGTAAAAGAGGCTATGAGCATATAAAGCACACCTCTGTCAAGTTTGTTAATATATTTCATAAACGCAATTATAGCCACTTGTTTTTAAACCTATTTTGAGTATAATCTGAACAATGAATTATTATGAAATAGCAATCATCTCCTCTCCACTGCAACCTTTGACATACTCCTGTGCAAACTCTCTTGATATTGGGGGTTGTGTCAGTGTTGTTTTGCAAAACAGAACCAAAGAGGGGGTGGTGGTTGCCAAGGTTGAAAAACCTGCGTTTGAAACACTCGCTATCACAAATGTCCATGAGAGTTTTTTCTCTCACAAACAACTTGAACTTGCAAAGTTTATCTCCTACTACTATGTCTGCTCCCTTGGGGATGCTCTTGCACTGATGCAACCCTATAGTGATACTTCAGCCGATGAGTTTGTAACCAAAACACCCCCTCAGCCATCACACTCTCAGAGAAACAAACCAAAGCACTCAACTTTTTACAAAACCATACAACTTCTCTCCTCTTTGGAGATACGGGGAGTGGAAAAACTGAGATATATATGAAGTATTTTGAGTCTCTCATCGCACAAAAAAAGAGGTGTATCTTTTTGATGCCTGAGATCTCCCTCACACCTCAAATGGATCTGCGACTCAAAGAGCATTTTGGTGATGAAGTGATTATGTGGCACTCCAAACTCACCCCAAAACAAAAAAAAGATGCCCTGCATGCTCTGCACTCTGGCAAAGCAAAGGTGATAGCAGGGGCAAGATCTGCTCTGTTTTTACCCATACGAGATTTAGGTCTTATCGTTGTAGATGAGGAGCATGATGAGAGTTACAA
>JAMORZ010000186.1 GCA_027063295.1 Sulfurimonas sp. | reverse complement strand
GTGCAAGTGGAGTCAATCTTGGGCTTAAAACTCTTAAGTTGCTCCCAAAAGAGGTAGAAAAGCACTTTATCCTCTCACAAAATGCACAAACTGTACTTAAAAAAGAGATGCACAACACAACACTGCATCAAAACGACAACATCGCAGCGAGCATTGCTTCTGGCTCTTTTGGTGTCGAGGGAATGATCATTGCACCTTGTTCTATGAACACACTTGCAAAGATCTCTTGCGGGATAGCAGACAACCTTGTCACACGTGCAGCAGCTGTGATGATAAAGGAGCAAAAAAAACTCCTCATAGCACCACGTGAGATGCCCTTTTCTGCCATAGCACTTGAAAATATGCTCAAACTCTCCCGCCTTGGTGTAATCATCGCACCACCTGTACTTGCTTACTACTCTGAGCAAAGTACACTTGAAGAGATGGAAGATTTTATTATCGGTAAGTGGTTTGATCTGCTTGGCATAGAAAACAACCTTTATAAAAGATGGGAGTAGTATGAAAAAAATAGCACTCTATCCTGGAACATTTGACCCTATCACCAATGGTCACTATGATGTAATCGAGAGAGCACTCAACCTTTTTGATGAAGTGATAGTCGCAGCTGCTATCTCACAAGATAAAAAGCCTATGTTTACACTTGAAGAACGTATAGATATGATAAACGCAGCAACAGCTCACCTAAAAAATGTCCGTGTTGTAGGGTTTGACAACCTCACAGTTGATCTGGCTCATGAGCATAATGCTACGGTGCTTATTCGTGGGCTTCGTGCTGTGAGTGACTTTGAGTATGAACTTCAACTAGGATATCTCAACAACTCACTTGATGATACCATCGAGACAGTTTATCTGATGCCAAAACTCAAACATGCGTTTGTCAGCTCATCGATAGTGAGAAACCTTTTAAAGTTTGATGGCAAAACAGAGCATCTCGTACCAGAGGCAGTACAAAAACAACTAGAGGCAAAAAAGTAATGTATATCGCAATAGAGGGGATCGACACAGCAGGAAAAAGCACTCAAATTGCAGCACTCAAAGAACACTTTAGCGATGCTGTTATCACCAAAGAGCCAGGTGCAACAGAGATAGGCAAAGAGATACGCCAAATGGTGCTCTCAGCCAAAGCAAAAAGTAAAAAAGCAGAGTTTTTACTCTTTTTGGCAGATAGAGCTGAACATATGCAAGAGGTGATAGAGCCAAACCTTCATAAGATGATCATTAGTGACAGAAGTGCTGTAAGTGGTATTGCTTATGCACTGATCCAAGGAGATATCAGTGAAGAGGAGTTGGTTTCTCTCAACAACTTTGCAACCTCAAACACCTACCCCCAAAAAGTGTTTTTATTGTGTTTGAGCAAAGAGGAGTTAGAATACAGACTCTCACAAAAAGAGCTCGATGGGATAGAGCTTCGTGGAAGTGAGTATCTCTTGCAGATACAAGATGCGATAGTACAAGCCTGCAAGCTTCTCAAACTAGAGCTTGTAGAGATAGATGCCACACAAAGCAAAGAGGCTATAACACAAGAGATATTAAACAATATCAACACATAAAAGGCTTTGTTATCAATCTGATTAGTGAAGATTATATCAACCAAAATGAACAAAGACTCACACAACTCTTTTTGCATGATACTACAAGAAAAAAGTATATCTTGGGGATCAATAAACTCTCAAGAAGTATTGCAAAGTATATAGAGTTTGATGGGGTAATCGATGATTTTACCCGAGTACAAAGAAGTCGTAAAAAAAGTGTTATGCAGATTGGAGATGTTGAAAAAGATGCACTCATACTCAACACTGCTACTGGCAGCCCACTGCAAGTAAGAAAAAAACTTGATGCGATGGGTTTTGAGCACCTTAGCTACCTTGCGTTTTGCAAATACTCCAAACTTCCACTTGCACCCCACCCTTTTTGGGATGATTTTCAAAAAGATTTTCAATACAATAAACACCACTACAAATGGCTTTATAATCTTTTGGAAGATACCAAATCAAAAAAGACTTTTACAAAACTGCTCAACTTCAAGATCTCATCTGATTATATTTTTATGCAGGGTTTTACAAACAATCATACAGCACAGTATTTTGACAAAGAGATTATCCCTAAGATAACAAATATCACCTTTGTTGATGGTGGTGGCTATGTGGGTGATACCATTCAAGAGGTGGTTAAGAACTTTCCTGATTATAAAAAGATCTACTCCATAGAACCTATCAAAGAGAACCTGCGTATCGCTAAAAGAGACTTGGCAGAGTATAAAAACATAGAGTTTATAGAGTGTGGACTCTCCAACAAAAAACAAACCCTCTTTTTCAATGAAGAAAAATCTTTCTCAACCATCTATGGCTTAAGTGGTGAGAGTGTTACTGTAGATACACTCGATAATATCATAGATGAAAAAGTTGATTATATCAAGCTAGACATCGAAGGGGCTGAGCAAGATGCTATAGAGGGTGCAAAAGAGCTTATAAAGAGATACAAACCCATCTTGGCGATATGTATCTATCATAAAGCAGAAGATTGGTATAAAGTACCTCAAAAAGTACTAGCAATAGAGCCTGAGTACAAAGTGTATCTCAGACACTACATGGAGGGGATCTTTGAGAGTGTGCTTTATTTTATACCAAAGCACTACTGGGATTAAAACATTTTATGTTTTTTACCTTTAAAACCTTTTGGTGGGAAGTTATCGTACATCCATTTTGTAATCACTTCAAGCTCTTGTGGTGTTACATTGCCTTTTTGTGATGGCATTACACCAAACTTTTTAAGTTTTTGTGGCATACATACAGCTTTTGCAGCACTAGGTTCCATCACATACGAGCGCATAAATGCAAGTGCTTCTGCTTCATTTGAATATGTCATCTTTACATGTCTTATTACACCAAAAACAGGTGGTGCTACAAGAGTTGACATATCTTTAGGTGGTTTTGTTACATGACACATTGCACATTTACTCTCAAACAACTCTGCACCACTATCAGCAAAAAGAGTAGTGTTACCCAAAACGATCATAAATCCTGCTACCCTTAATAAATTTTTCAATTTCATTTTTCTTCCTTATACTTTATTATATAATATACTATATAATCGTTAGTTCAATGTTAATAAAAATAACGAATAGAAGCAAATCCATACGGTTTTACACTTTCTAAAGAAGCTAGATGCTCATCATCTATAATCCCACCAAGAGCAAAAATCTTCATAGAAGTTTTTTGTATAACATCTTGTAGATTCTCCACACCTTTTGGCAAACCTTTATGTGGTGTTTCAAAAATCGGACTATAAGTCACATAGTCAGCTCCAAGTGTTTGAGCTTTTTGAATCTCCTCATAACTATGTGTGCTGATAACAACTTCCAACCCCAATGCTTTTGCACTCTGGATAGACTCAAACTGCTGTGATGTCAGATGTACACCATCTGCACCAAGTGATGCAGCAAGTTTATAATCCTGATGAAGAAAAGCTTTTGTATCTGTAAAGTTACGACAAACTTCTATGAAATGATCTGCTTGAAGATGATAATGAGGGTTTGCTTTATCGCGATATAGTACAAAATCTACAGAGTGCTTTATGAGTTGTTCTTGTAAAATACCACGAAACACTGCTGGAGTATCTGTATAAAACTCTCGTGATGTTATAAGATACTTTTTCATTATTTTCTCAAAAGTGGGTTTTGAAAATCGATATGTTCCACTTCAACACCCTCATAATAACGCTTTGCCAAAGCCTCTATGTGATACTCCAAACGGTTAAGAAGATAAAGTTCTGAAGCTGTATACTTTTCTTTGGATTCTCTAATATATTCTCTTAAAAACTCAAGCTTTTCTAATTCATCTTCAAATTTTATAGTACTAATAATAGCTAAAACTTCATCATATTCACTCCCACACTCACTTAAAAAGTCATAAGAGAGATCCATCGTCTTCATAGTGTGCAGAGCTTTTGAAAATGCAAAATGGTTATAAAGCAGACACCCTACAAAGTACTCAATATCAGAAGGTTCAAACTCTGAGTATTGTTTTGATTCATCACTAAAATGTTTATGCCAAATCTCTAAAATTTTTTGGACTTTCTCTTTCATGTTTACTCCTTTAGTATGCTAATGAAAAATACACAAACGAAACGCAGCACCATTTTCTATGTTGTAAGCTTCAAGTGTTGCACCCATTTTATGCACTATCTGTTGAGAGATATATAACCCGATCCCTGTTCCTTTACCTTCTTCTTTGGAAGTAAAATTAGACTCAAATATCTTTGGAAGTATCTCATCTGGTATTCCACCAGCATTATCTTCAATCCTGATCTCAAGATACTCATCATGTTGTTTTACTATGATAGAGAGTTTTCTATTAGAGATATTATTCTCTACAAATGCATCTCTTGCGTTTGAAACAATATTTAAAATCACATGTTTAAACTCATTTTTAATAGCACTGATCTCTATACTCTCATCACATACAAACGCAACATCTATCGTATGTTTGAGCAGATCATCCTTGACAAGCAATAGCACCCCATCAATACTCGCTTTAAGGTTAAACTTCTCAGGTTTTTTCTCTGGTCTGAAAAATGTTCTAAACTCACTAAGTGTATTGAGTAGATGTTCCACTTGTGTATCGATATCTTTTTTATGTTCTAAAAGAAACTTCTCATCAAGTGTCCC
>JAMORZ010000185.1 GCA_027063295.1 Sulfurimonas sp. | reverse complement strand
TGAGCACAACCAGGACAAAGAAGGTTTGCACCTTCAAAACGGTCAGCCGATGTTGAAAACTCTTTTAAGTTTTTTATTTTTTTCATTTCACTCATAAAAACTTCCTATAAATAAGCTAGTTTCGGTCCACGAACACCGATAAACTGTTGTTGTTGCGTTAGAACTTTACCAGCATCAGCATTTGCTTGAAGCTCAGTATAAAGATCAACTAAATGTTTCTTAGTCAAGTCACGACCACCAAGACCATAAATATAACCAGAAAGTAGCATTTTGCTATCTGTATTGAAAAGTGAACCTGCAATCTCATTAAAGAGCATACCTGCAGCACCGCCTGGAGCTGAACGATCAAGCGCAGCTACAGCTTTTACATCTTTGAGTGCATCACCTATCGCTTTAAATGGGAATGGGCGGATAACTCTAAGTCCAACTACACCAGCTTTGATACCTTTTTGCTCTCTCATTTCACGAGCAACTTCGCGAGCAGTCTCAACTGAAGTACCCATACATACTACTGCTACATCAGCATCTTCCATATCGTAACACTCAACTTGATTGTACTTACGACCTGAAAGTTTTTCAAACTCTGCAAAAGCCTCATCAATCTTACCTGGTACGATTGTCATCATATCGTTGTGTTGACGAGCTTTATGTTCAAAGTGCCAATCTTCCTCAGTTTGAACACCATGAGTTACAGGATGATCAAAGTCAAGCATATCGTTCATTGGCTTGTACTCACCAACAAAACCATAAGCTTCATCATCAGTAAGTGTTTTTACACCTTGTGCAGTGTGTGATGTCATAAAACCATCTTGGTTTACAATCGCAGGAATTCTTACATCGTGATCTTCAGAAACTTTAAACGCGATAAAGTTTAAGTCATAAGCTTCTTGTGGACAAAAAGCATCAAACTGAATCCAACCACTATCTCTTACCATATACATATCTGAGTGATCACCATTAACATTAAGTGGAGCAGCTAAAGCACGGTTAACGATGTTAAGAACGATTGGTAAACGCATACCTGATGCTTGGTAAAGTGTCTCAGACATAAGTGCAAGACCTTGTGAAGATGTTGCAGTTGCAACACGACCACCTGCAGCAGCAGCACCGATACACCCTGACATCGCAGCATGTTCAGACTCAACCATTACAAATTCACCCTCAACATAGTTGTCAGACTTGAACTTTGCATAACCCTCAACAATAGGAGTTGATGGCGTAATTGGATAAGCAGATACAACATCTACCTGAGCTTGTCTTAATGCTTGAGCAGCTGCAAAGTTTCCATCCCAAACCTCAACTTCTCTTAATTCCATTTTATCAAATGCCATCTATTTCTCCTTCTCTTCTTTTTGCGGCCAAGAAGCTATCTCAGTCTCTTCATCTGCCTGTTCTGGAAACATTAAAAGTGATTTAGGGTTTGTAGGACAAACCTCAACACAGATTCCACACCCTTTACAGTGATCCATATCAACACCAATCATCTTCTTATCACGTGAGATGATAGAGATATCTGGACAATAGATCCAACAAAATTGACAATCGATACAATAATCTTTGTTAAATATCGGCTTTTCAATTCTCCAGTCAGCAACACTTGCAGTAAAAGAGTTGTTGCTTGAGTAGTTACGCTCTTCCTGATGTGTTGTTGCAATAGACTCCGCTGCTGCGCCATCAAATGAACGAAGCATAGCTCCGATTTCAAATTCATCCCATCCTGTATTTGCCATTATCAGCTCCTTACTTTACTTCATCATATGCACGCTGAATAGCAACCATATTAGCGTCAATAATTTTTTGTGGTAATTTTTTAAGAATTCTTTGCATACTCTCTTTAAAAAACTCTATATCATACATACCAGAGATCTTCATAAATGCACCTAGCATCGGTGTATTTGGGATAGGGCGACCAATAGTCTCTTGAGCAATCTTGATACAATCCACAGTATAGACCTCTTTACCTTCTAACTTAGGTTGAGCTTTAATCAACTCCTCTTTAGATAAGTGAGTCGTAATGATATACTTGGTTGTATCTTTGTGGTTAATTGTAACATCAGATGTGTACACTAAAGCTGGATCAATCACAAAAACATAATCTGGCTCCATATACTTCTCATGGTTCATAATCATCTCATCATCAACACGGTTATATGCTGTCATGGCAGCTCCACGTTTTGCTGATCCGTAAAATGCGAATGCTTGAACATGCTTACCTGTTGTCGAAATTACATCCGCCAACCCTTTTGCACCTGTTACGGCACCTTGACCAGCACGACTATGCCATCTAATCTCTAGCATAAATTCTCCTTCAATTGTTTCAAGAAAGTTTTCTAACTTTTCTGTAAATACTATTTAGCAGTATTTTAGGCTACCACCACTTAAATATAGCTTGAAAAAACAATATTATTTTTTACTTTGCAACCATTTGATCGCCTCTAATGCATCACTAAAAATCAGGTCTGTATGCTGCACAAGAACCTCTTTAGAGTCGTATCCACTCAGCACTCCAATAGAGTTTACTCCTGCATTTTTTGCACACATTAGATCAAGTTTTGTATCGCCAATCATCCAAACCTCATCCTTCTCAAACCCCTCAAGAGCCTTTAAAATAGGCTCTTTATGAGGTTTTGGATTATCAACATGCTCACGACCGACAAGCACTTTAAAATACTGCATCAAGTTAAAATGCTCCATAAGTATTTGTGAGTATCTTCCTGTTTTTGTTGTTACAATACCAAGCTGAGCAAAACTACTTGCTAGAGTTACAGCTTCATATGCACAAGGCAGTAATTGTGTTTTTTGTGTAGATATCTCTCTGTAGTGTTCTTTATAGGTTGTTACAAAATCCCACACTTTTTCTTTTTGAACTCCAAGCTGTGCAAACATAATATCAAGTGGATACCCAATAAGTGCCTTAATCTCTGCATCTGTCGGATGCTTTGCATCATGCAGATCGTAAGCATTGTGAAAACTCTCTAAAATTGCTTCTGTTGAATCAATAAGTGTTCCATCTAAATCAAAAAGTATTATCATTCTTTCTCCCATTGAATATAGTTATGCCAAATTCCACTTTGGGCATTCTCTACATTCTTAATTTTATTGTTAACTGCGGTTATTGTGTTAGGGATATATAAAAACAGATAAGGGTTATCGTGCACGATCATAGCAAACATCTTTTGCCACATTTTTGCCAGCTTCTCTTCATCGATCACTTGTTGAGATTGCTCTATGAGGGTATCGAGTTGTTTATTTTTATACCCTATGAGATTAAATCCCCCCTGTTTATCATTATCTGAATGCCAAAACATATATGGATCTGGAGTTGCTGAGAGCCCCCACCCTAAAAGTACAGCATCAAACTTATGAGGAAATACAACCATATTTAAAAATGCTTGCCACTCCATCACTTTAAGTGTTACTTTTACACCCACTTTTTTCAACTGATATTGTAAGATCTCTGCTGCATAAGGACGAACTGAACTAGAGTTGGACGTTACAATCTCAAACTCAAAAGGGTTGTTTTCATTATATCCAGCTTCTTCTAGGAGCTTTTTTGCTTTTTTGAGATTTGGTTTTGGTGCTTTGATATTTTGATTGAAAGCTTTTATACCTGGCAAAAAAGGACCTGTACATACTTTTGCATGTTTAAAAAATAAAATATCTACTATCTCTTCTCTATCAATAGCTAAAGATAGTGCTTCTCTCACTCTTGGATCTTGAAACTTTTTCAAACGCAGGTTAAACCCTAAATATGTATAAGAATGAGAAATATTTTCATAAATATTAAACTTTTGGAAAAAATCTTTATGCAGTTGCCTTTCAAATGCCATAGGCTCAATACTACCAATATCAATTTGTGATGATTTTAACATCAAAAAACGGGTCATCGGATCAGCTACAATATGAAAAGAAATTTTTTCTATCTTTGCTTTACCCTCAAAATAATCTTCAAACGCAACCAATTCAATATTTTTTGAAAATTCAAGTTTATCTAATTTATATGCTCCTGTACCAATAGGAGCTGTATTAAATGAAGAACTCATAAGATTTTTCTCATCTTTGAGTATATGTTGAGGCAATATCCCCATCATCCATGTTTCAAGTGCTTTGAAATAAGGTTGTTTGTAAATAACAGCTATTTTATACTTACTAATAATCTGAACATCCTGAACAAAACGAAACCCTGAAGCATAAGGGGAAGCGATGGCATCTGAAGTAAGAAGTTTATATGTAAACACTACATCTTTTGCACTAAACTCCTCTCCATCGTGCCACTGTACATTTTTTTTCAACTCAAAAATCAATGTTGTTGCATCTTGAAAATAAAACTTCTCAGCAAGATCTCCGATGATTTTTGTTGTATCTTTATTGTACTTTACAAGTCCATTAAATAAAAATCCTGTTATCTCTGATGATGCAGAATCTGTTGCTAAAAGAGGATTGAGTCGAGCAGGATTAGTTGATATAGCTAAATGAAGTGTAGAAGCATTTAGCATAATGCTAAATGCCAGAAAAAAGAGAAAACGCATCTCTTAAAATTTTGTTCCATTGATTGTAAGATTTTTTCCATCAAAAACAACATCATAGATGTATTTATCACCTTTCACTTTTGCTATCTGCTCTGCTGCTGGAGGAATAATCTTAAATGCTTTGATAAATTTTTTAGAAAATTTTAGATTCATTGTAAACTCACTATTGGCTTGATACTTCTCAAAAGGAAGCTCTTTAGCAGGAAGTTTGAAAGCTGTTTGTTTCAGTGTAAAATCTAACTTAGCATCAAAACCACCAAGTTTACCTTCTCTTACTAAAGTGATATTTCCAAGAGAAAATTCTCCCACTTTTAGTTTAAACCCATGCCCTAAAATATCTTCTATCGATTGTGTAAGTGCTGCTTCATCTCTTGCCGTTGCTTGTGCCCCTTGAGATGCTTTTGCAATTAAACTGCGAAGTATCTCAGCTGCATTTTTCTCAACACCTTCAAGAGCGATATCGTACTTAAAATCATCTATTTTAACCACACTTTTCAAACTACTTAATGTAAAATGTTTTATAGATGTTTTTGAAAAAAGTTCGAGATCTTTGCCTTGATCGTTTGAAGAGAAGTTTACCTTCATCTGTTTTACAATAATTGCACTCTCTTTTTTACTCTTATACTTATCATTTACATAGATCTTCATATCTTCTAAATCAAAAGTTGTCATATATGTCAACTGAGATTCAAAGTTTGTTGTTGTATGCAGTTTATGTAAATCTAAAATCACCTTACCGTTTGCTTCACTTTCCATCGCTATGCTAATGTTGTTGATATTAGCAGCAAGATGTTCTGGAGCGATAAGATCACCACTACCATCGTATGTTACACCATCCATTTTCCATTTAAGTGTTGTGTTTTGCTCTTTAAAATCATACTTTTCATCGATATCTTTAATATATCCATCAAAATCTTTAGAAACGATATTGTAGTTTATATGATATAAAACACCTTTGGACTCAAGAAAAGTTTTAAAATATTGATAAAAATCAGCATTTGCTTTCTTCATACCTGAGACAAGCTCTTTTGATAGTGCTAAAGGATAAATATCTATTGAAATAGCCTTTGTAAATGGGAGGTTATAGTATTCAACATCCATACCAACTCTTGTCCCTTGCAAAACTGCATCTACATAAGATGGAAGTTGTTTTGTTGAGTACTGATTAAGATAAGCAATAAGTTGTTTAGAATCACTTAAGACAAACTCATAATGTTTTTTTGTTTTTAAGTATCCACTTTGTGTTTTTTCATTTTCTGTATCTAAACCAAAGGTTTTTAATTGAGCTATTTTATCCTGCAATGCAGTTTCAACAACACTATTTCCAATAATTGGCAATATAGCTGCAATCAAAACTATTATAAGTATGATGAGAGATGTTTTTTTCATGTTTTACCCTTTTTTAGTTGTTTGGGTATTATATAGAAAGAAAGTAAAAAAAGAGTTTTAAAGAGTGAAGATACCCAGAGAAGAGCTCTCTGAGTAGGTTTGTAAAACGATTAACGTTTACTGAATTGGCGAGAACGACGAGCTTTTCTCTTACCTGGTTTCTTACGTTCAACAACACGTGCATCACGAGTCATCATACCTTCTGGTTTAAGCACAGCTTTTACCTCTGGGTTAAACGCAACAAGTGCACGAGAGATTCCGTGGCGAAGTGCATCTGCTTGACCACCAAAACCACCACCTAAAGTAGTAGCTACGATATCTACAGAAGAATCAAGTTTAGATAAAACAAGTGGTTGTTTTACACGAAGTTTTTTCGCTTCAAGTCCACCCAACCATGCATCTAATGAAAGACCATTGATAGTGATTTTACCTGTACCTGGAGTTAACCATACTTTTGCGATTGACGCTTTACGACGTCCTGTTGCATAGATTTTATTTGCCATGATTATCCTTACTTAGCAATTTGTGCAGTGTGAGGATGCTCAGCACCTGCATAAATTTTTAATTTTTTAAGCATTTTTGCACCAAGCTTAGTTTTTGGAAGCATACCACGAGTAGCTAATTTATATAGTTTCTCAGGGTTTTTTTCTAAAAGCTCAGTCATCTTAACACTCTTAGTAGAACCAAAGTATCCAGAGTGAGAAAAGTATTCTTTGTTTGCTATTTTACCAAGTCCGTTGAACTTAGCTTTAGAAGCATTGATGATAACTACGTAGTCACCACAATCTTGGTTTGGAGTAAAACATGGTTTGTTCTTACCACGAAGTATAGTAGCTACTTCTGTGATCATACGACCAAAAGTTTTACCTTCTGCATCGATCAAAACCCATTTTTGATCGATTTGTTCTGGAGTTGCAATTTGAGTAAATTTCATAAACAGAACCTTTCGTTAAATTATTTTATTAAGCAAACGCGAACGCTTGATTGAGTGGCGAAAGTATATCCGTGTAAACTTTAGTGGAGCTGAATTTCAGTAAAGTTTAATAAAAAATAGCTTAATTTCAGTTATCTATAAGCTTATAGAGATTTTCTTTTTAAATAGTTTTAATTCTCACTGCTGTATAATGACATATTACATCATATAATAAAGGTTGATTTCATGCATCTTAGTAAAACTTTATTGACACTCAGTATTGCAGCATCTTTGACAACTACATTGCTTGCTGAGTCTGCTCCAAAAGCAGCCATCAAGACAAATGGGCAAATACTCTATCAACAACAAAAGAGTGTAGATAGTTTTGAAGCTATGTTTAGTGGTGGTGATCTCTTTGGTAGAGTAAGAAGTAACAACTTTTATTTTAACTATGATGCTGATATCCCAAACAAAGAGGACAACTTAGTTGGTGCTCTTGGAGCTAGCTTTGTTTTTCGCTCTGCACTCTATGAGGGGTTTGATTTTAACATCGGTCTCTATGGTTCACAATCTTTTTTTGATGATAGCAGTTTAGATGATATATCCCATCTCAAACCTGCAAAAGATACCATTAGTCGCTACGAGTATGCACTTACTGGCTCTAAGTCAATTTTTGCATTTGCTCAGGCAAATATAGGCTATACCTACTCAAAAACAAAGTTTGTCTTTGGTCGCCAACTTGTTGAGACTTTTTATACAAAAAGTAATGATACAAAGATGATCCCTAACTCTTTTGATGGGGTAGTAGTTACATCAAAAGATATACCACAAACAAAAGCAACCCTTGCTTACCTTGTCAAACAAAAACTTCGTGATCACAAAGACAACCACTCTGTACTGATGTATAATGACTCAGATACGGCAAACTACTCAACATGGACAGGCAATGATGACTCAGCAATGCACAAAGGACTAAGCTATACAAACCTTAAAGCTGCTGGAGAGGATACAGATGCTCCACTTATTGTCTTAGATGCACAAAACAATTCCATCAAAGATCTCAAAATCAACTTCTCCTCCTATGTTGTGCCATCATTGCTTTCTCAGGTGATGGTTGAAGCCAACTACAAACTTGCATTTGATGGTTTTAGTATCACTCCAGGGGTAAGATACCTACAACAGTTTGACAATGGTGCAGGTGCTATTGGTGGGGCAGCACTTACAGGTAAAGTAAATGCAACAAACCCATCTGGCTATGATGATCCAACTTCACTCGATGCAAAAATGGTAGCAGCAAGAGTTGCTGCAAAGTTTAGTGATTACAAGCTTACTCTTGCATACACAGGGATACTTGATGAAGCTGACCTTGTAACACCATGGAGAGGTTTTCCAACAGCAGGATATACTCGCTCAATGGGTGCGTATAACTGGAGAGCAAATACCCACTCTTACCGTATAGAGCTCGTAAAAGGAGCAAACAAAAAGGGTATCTACACCAAACCGTTTTTCCAAACATCTATCCTCTACATAGACTCTGATGAGAGCAAAGCTATCTTTGAAGACAGTTTAGTTTATTATGCAGGTATTGTTCAAAACATCCCTTCACTTCCATCTTTGCAATACAGAGTGCGTTTAGGATACAGAGATTTTGTAGGAAGTAAGACAAACTACAGCACTTCTATCTCAAACTATCTTGACTCACGTTTAGAGTTTAACTATATATTTTAGGCTTTACTGATGCGTTTTCTTTTGGCTCTTCTTCTTAGTACTTCTTTGCTTCAAGCATCTACACTTCTTGTAGCAGCTGCAGCAAATCTTAGCTATGTTATGGAGAGTCTTATAAAGGAGTTTAAAAAAACTCATCCAAACACACAGATCGATCTTCTCATTGGTGGAAGTGGCAAACTTGCTACACAGATACAAAGAGGAGCTCCATTTGATATCTTTTTAAGTGCAAATGTCGCATATACCCAAAAACTTTACAAAAACAACAAGGCCTTAAAACAACCCTCTGTATATGCACAAGGTTCTCTTGCCCTTTTAAGCACCAAAAAACAAAACTTTACACAAGGTATGAACCAACTCCTTTGTAGTCCAAATATACACCGTATTGCAGTTGCAAATCCAAAGACAGCACCTTATGGAAAAGCGACTATTGAAGCACTTAACAATGCCAATATCTTCAACAAAATACAACCTAAGATTGTCTATGGTGAATCGATAGCACAAACTATTGCTTATACTCTCAAGGCGACAGATATAGGCTTTGTTGCAACATCTTCACTCTATGCTCCCAAGATGCAAAATTTCATCAAAGGAGACAACTGGATAGAGATCGATACAAAACTCTACACTCCTATCTCTCAAGCTGCCCTTTTACTCAAACATGCCAAGGGGGACAAAGAAGCAGAGGAGTTTTACAACTTTATCTTTAGCGATACAGCAAAAAAAATCTTTATACAATACGGATATAAAGTTGAATTTTGAACCGTTTTATCTCTCTTTTAAACTTGCAGCTATTACAACAGCTATACTCTTTGTTGTTGCACTTCCTGTTGCATGGTACCTCTCACAAACCCACTCAAAGTACAAACCTTTTTTAGAAGCATTGAGCGCACTTCCTATTGTACTCCCCCCTTCTGTTCTTGGTTTTTATCTTTTATGGACACTCTCTGAGTCATCTTTCATAGGAAAGTTTTTGCAGGAGAGTTTTGGTATTGAACTTGTTTTTAGTTTCAGTGGGCTTGTTGTAGCTTCTTGTTTTTACTCACTCCCTTTTATGGTGCAGCCTTTACAAAGTGGTTTTGAGTCTATCAACAAACATACCCTTGAAGCAAGTTACATCGCTGGAAAAACTGTTTTGACAACCATCATTCGTGTTGCATTGCCAAATATGAAACCAGCACTTTTAAGTGCTATCATCATTACATTTGCACACACCATTGGGGAGTTTGGTGTTGTGCTGATGGTAGGTGGCAATATACCATCAGAGACAAAGGTTGCTTCTGTTGCTATCTATGAGATGGTAGAGATTATGGATTATCAAAGTGCTCATATATACAGTGCCATCATGGTTGCTATCTCGTTTGTGGTGCTTGTTGTTGTGTATAGTTTCAATGCAAAACATACTAAAAGGTTTGGTGTATGATCAAGATAGATATACAAAAACAATTATCCACAGCATCTCAACCTTTACACCTACAAATAAAGACAACCCTGCAAGAGGGAAGTTTTGTAGGTATCTATGGTAGAAGTGGTAGTGGAAAAACAACACTTTTAAGAATTATTGCGGGGCTTGAAGATGCTCAAGGAAGTATTCAAGTTGCACAAAATGTATGGCTAGAAGATCGCTATAAAATGAGTGTACAAAAAAGAGAGATAGGGTTTGTCACCCAAGAGTGTGCCCTTTTTGAGAATATGAGTGTAGAAGAGAACCTCCTTTTTGTTGCAAATGATAAACAACTTGCACAACATCTTTTGGAGTTAACAGAGCTAACACCTTTTGCTAAAAGTTCTACAACACACTTGAGTGGTGGGCAAAAACAACGCATCAGCCTTGCAAGAGCTTTGATGAAAAAACCAAAAATCCTTCTGCTTGATGAACCTTTTTCAGCACTTGATACTCAGATAAAAACAAAACTTTATGATGAGCTTTTCACACTTCACAAAGAGTTTCAAACAACCACTATCATGGTAAGTCATGACCTCAACGAGATACAAAAACTCACCTCCCATCTGCTTGTACTCCAAGATGGAAAGATTATCAAAGAGGGGCTAACACAAGAGCTACTCCACCCTCAAGAGGTGATAAGCTACACCCTTTAAACCTCTACTATCTTTACTCCATCATCAAGAAGATAAACAAGATATCCCTGCACTTCCTGTTGTGTAATCTCCCTAACAGCTTTTATGTAAAAACGCACCTGTTCCAAATGTTGTGCAGATGAATGAAAAGAGCTTTTATAATCTATCACTACCCAACTCCCATCATCTTTTTCAACCAAAAGATCAAGAAAACGCAACTTTTTTTTGTAGTAAAGTGATTTTTCTTTAAAAAACTTCCCATCAACCAAAGATAGGAACTTGGTATCAGCCAAGAGTAGTTCTACTCTTCTTTTTAAAGAGATAAGCTCTGTATCATCAAATGTTTGTGCAAATTTATTACATACCATCTCATAAGCATTGGTGATACTCTTAAGGGAGAAATCTTTTAGCATCTCTAAAAAATAGTGCAGTGCAATACCATACTCTCGTGCAAAAAGATCATCATCTTCATCTTTTTCAAGCTCTAAGATATCACTTTGTGTTCCATAGTAAAGATCCTTATACTCTAAAGGTTCAAAATCATGAGTTTTCAAAGGTTTTTGAGGTACTTTTTGAAGCACTCCATACTCTCTTAGTTCCAAATCAAGCAATTCAAATGTAGAGTCTTTTGGTTTTTGGATAATAAAAAGGTTCTCTTTAGCTCTGGTAAACGCAACATAGAGTGCATTGAGAGTATCTTCTTCAACTAAGGCTCTTTCTTTTTGCAGTGCCAAAGCATAATCACTATCTAAGCCCTCCCTTGACTTTGTTCTCAGATAGATTTGCTTCAATCTAATCCCTTCATACTCATATATGATAGTATCTCTTGCAGGGGGTTTGCGTTTGAGTCTATCTACTACGATAACATGTTTATACTCAAGCCCTTTTGACTTATGCACAGTTAAAACTCTCACTCCACTCAAATCTGATGCAGCAGCCGATGTATCAAGACGCTCATACTCAAATAACAATCCTTCAATATCATTATATTTTGCCGCCACCTCTAAAAAACGGATAAGGTGAAAATCATCTTTAGCAAGGTTGTATTTGTGGATCGCATCATACAAAATCTTTAACAAACTCTTTTTATTTAAAGGGATTAGGTCTATCTTCTGTATCTTTTGTTCTATCAAAGCAAAAAAGTTGTGTCGATAGATATCTTTTTGAAAATAGAGATATTTCAAATACTCAAGAAGAGCTTTGACACTTTTTTGCTCTATCAACTTTGTTGTTGTCTCTGTGACAACATCCAACCCCTCTTCAACCAAAGCACCTTTTATCTCCTCACCATCACCGTTTGTTGCACAAAGTATGGCTATATCATCCAATGTGGCAACAAACTCTACTAAAAGTTTCACTTTTTGCACAACACTCTCAAGAAGATCCTCAGAGCTCTCTACACTCACATACCCCCCATCTGCACTATCTAGTACCAACTGTGAAGTATAATCTTTTATCTTTGTTAGAAAAGTTCTGTTTGTAAACTCAACTATCTCTCTTTTGGAACGATAGTTGTAGAGAAGTTTTTCAACATGTGTTGCGTTTTGTTGTGCAACATGATGAAACAAAGCACTCACACCCCCTCTAAAACGATAAATCGATTGTTTTACATCCCCTACAAAAAAGAAACTTCCATTTTCAAAAACTCCTGCTCCCGATGTAATCTCACTTATGAGCGGCTGTAAAATTTTGTACTGTAAGATAGATGTATCTTGAAACTCATCTAAAAGTATGTGCTCAATCTTCGCATCAAGACGAAAATAGAGAAACTCGCTATCATCCAAGAGATGTAAAATCTCATACACCAAAGCTGTAACATCGGAAAAACTAAGCTCACTATCATCTTTGAAGAGGGCTTTTTTACTCTTTTTATAAAGTGCACTCAACTCCATCAATGAAGCAAAAAAGTTTTGCTCTTTGGCTTGAAAATACTCCCTCAAAGCAGCCTGAAGAACAAAAAGGGATGTATCTAACTCAGGGGTGTAACATTTTGCAAATGTTCTGTAATCCAAACTCTCTCTACTAATCCAACTTTTTGAAACAATATCCTCAATCGTTGTTGCATCCACACTTCCAAGAACAGTTTTTGAAGCATTTTTACATGAATATATCTTTTGTGCTATATCATCAAAAGCTTCAAGCACAGCAGATTCAAACTTGTGCAAATCTCTCTTTTGAAATTGCAAATGTGTAAGTTCTTCCTCTTTTTCATAAAGTTGATGAAGAAGTAAAAAGATATCACCAAAACGTTTTTTTGACTCCAATGCCAGATGAACAAGGGTGTTTTGTTTGTTTGCAACTCGCACCTCAAGTAAAAATCTACTCATAAGTTTTATCTCATGTTGTACTGCAAAAGTACTAAAATCAGGCATCAAAGAGGCATAAAGGGAGAATTTTCTAAGTATCTGCGTAAAAAAACTATCTATTGTCATAATCTTTGTGTGAGCATTCAAAAACTCTTCTAAAACACTATCGCGTTTTGCTAAAATCTCCTCTTTGCTTAACTGAGTTACTTTGACAATCTCTTCTAACTCCCCTCTGCTCTCTAACGATTCTAGAGTCTCTACAATCCTCTCACTCATCTCAGAAGCTGCTTTATTTGTAAAAGTTAGAGCTAAGATACGTGAGCTTTTTGCTCCTAAAAAGAGTAAAGAGAGGTAACGAACCACAAGCATAAAAGTTTTTCCACTTCCAGCACTTGCTTCGTAAGCGAGATTGTTGATAAACATAAAATTCCTTATAAAAATAATCTATCATTTTACCATAAAAGATCCATTCTATTGAACATAACCAAGACATATATTAAATATTTGTATAAGTTATTAAAGATATAATTCGCAAAAAAATATGGAGCAGACAATGCGATTTATACTTTTTCTTTCTCTTTTTACATCAGCTATTTTTGCAAATGATGCCACACATACATTTAGCTCAAATGAAACATGTAAAAGTTGCCATCCTCAGATATATAAAGAATACAGTGGATCAATGCATACACACTCTACGCCGCAAAAAGATCCTATTCACAACAGTGTATGGGCAAAACATCCTGCCAATACAAAAAAACAGCACTACGGTTGTGGAAAGTGCCACACTCCTGCTGCATCTAATCTAGATGCTATGCTAACTCCTGGGAAAAAAGCACTTCCAGATCCAAATAACACAACCCACCAAGAGGGGATAAGCTGTGCATACTGCCATCGTATAAAAGATATAAAACTTCATAAAAAGCACAACACAAATATTATATCAACACAACAAAAAGCATATTATGGAACACGAACAGGGCATATAGATTCTCCTTATCACACAATTATTACAGAGGGAAATGAACATATCCTCAATGGCAATGTATGTATTGGGTGCCATTCACACAAGATGAATAAACATAAACTCAATGTTTGTTCTACAAACATTAAAAACGAGATGAATGGTGCAAACTGTGTAAGCTGTCATATGCCTCAAGTTTCAGGAACTTTATCAAATCTTCATGCAACAAAAACCCATGCTTTTCATGGATTTGCAGGAAGTCACTTTCATACAGATATGCTTCAACAATATGTAGATATCAATCTTCACAAACAAAAAAATGGATTTGCTATCGAGGTTCAAAACCATACATCACATGCTCTTTTACTCCATCCATTACGTATGGCTCTTTTAAAAGTTACTATCATTAGAGGATCACAAACAATTCCTCTAAAAGAGAAAGTTTTTGTTCGTGTTATTGGTAAAGATGGTAAACCTGCTATGCCTTGGAAAGCAACAACTACTCTCAAAGATACAATGATCCAAGCAAGTGAAAAACGAGAACTTCATTATCATCAAAGATTACAAAAAGGGGATAAAGTTCAAGTTGTATTGGGATGGTATTTAGTCAATCCAAAAGCTCTTAAAAAACTTCATCTCGAAAATGAAAAAGTGGCAACAGAGTTTATAGAATTTAAAAAAGTTGATTTTTCAATCTAATGAAAATTTTTCTTCTTTGTTTCATCATAACTATTCCTGTTTTTGCAGAGCTACTTGAGCCTATACACTCAAGTATCTCTACATATCTTGAGTCTAAAGATTATACACACTCCAAACAAAAGACAGATGCGAATATATATGGTGTAGGAGCAGACCTTCATTTTAGCAATATGGCTTTCAAAGTAGCTTATGAATATGGTCATAGCAATACGATTCAGCCTCCATTATCAGAAGATTTAGAAGTTCAAAAGCTCTTTACAAAACTAAGTTACGGCTTTCAAAATAATTTTTCTTTTGATCTTCATTATCTCAATATTATAAGTGACAATATTGCACCAACAGAAAAAACACAAACTTACGGTGTTGGTGTAACCTATACATTTTCCAAAATCTCAATGGCACTTCATTATTATTATAGTGATTATCAAATCTTTTCTAGCCAACAAAATGATTTAAGTATTACCTCTAATTATACGATTGAAGATATCAATCTTAAAGCTACACTTCTTGGAACCTTTATCTCTCTTAAAGACAAAGACCAATCCACTTTTAGTAGCAATGCTCAAGAAAACTACTTTACAAGTGCGATAAAGCTTCATGCACACTATAAAACATTTCATGTTGGAGTTGGAGCATACATAGGTAAAAGAGCGTTTGCTGTTATGAATGAAGGGTTCAAAATCCAACATCATGCTATGGAGTTTGATAGAACATATGCACTAGGCTTTGGAAAAACTTTTAAGCCATTTGTTTTAAGAGCACAATATATCTACCAAAGAGCTGAAGAGTTGCCTAATAAAAATGAGAATGTATCTATCAATATCTTACGTCTCATTGCCAACTATAAATTCTAACTATCTCCCACATAAAATCTTGTACTCACAGTACTGACATACTTTTTGATCTTCACACTTCTCAAAAGAGATCTCTTCAATATTTTGAAGATCATGAAGATGTGATTTGAGTAGTTCCAATTTTTGCTCCAAAAAAAGTTCTGGAACTAACTCTATCTCTTTTAGATCATAAAAAGCACATCTTATATCCCCACTCAATGAAGCAGCTAATAGATAGTAAAATTCAAGCTGAAAATCAGTTGCATCAGTAACATTGTTTTTATTGTAAAGTTTATACGAACCTGTTTTATAGTCTATAATAAGAATCTCATTACCCCGTTTATCTATCCTGTCAATTGTACCACGAAGTTGCATTCCGTTATATTGTATCTCAAAGCTTTTCTCACAGTGCAACACTTCCCACCCAGCTCTAAAGTGTTCAATCTCTTTTTTACAAAATCTCTCTAGGCGCTTTTTTTGGAGCAATATAAGAAAATGATCTAATTCACTCTCACCTTGCACCCTCTCAAGTTCATAAGTCAAATCTTTCTCTAAAGCACACAGATCATCATATCTATTTCTCTTCGTATAGAGATTTTTTAAAGCTTCATGTACACTGTTACCAATCTCATACTCTTGCGGCATATCTTTTGGGATAATATGGTTTTTTAGCGACTTAATATATGCATAATAATATTTTCTTTTACAACTAAGATATGTTTTTAGTTGAGAATTAGAGATCTTTAGATCTTTAAAACTATACTCTAAAACAATATTTTCTTCTTTGTAGCTTGGTTGTTCTAAAGAGCTAAAAAGAAGCTTGGAGAGTTCATTTTCATCATAACTATGTTTAACCTCTATATTTAACTGTTTTAAAAATTTAGAACCACTACTCTGTTGTGAATCTACATACACAATAGCTGCCTCTTTTGTTGATTGCAATAACATCTCATAATAGTGTTTTTGCAACTCTTCTCTATCTTGCATTGTTGGGAGTTGTGCATTTTCACGTACTTGTGTGTTGAGAAACATATCTTTATCACTGCGTTTTGGGACATTATGTTGATCAAAATCGATAATAATAACACCATCAAAAGCTATACTTCTTGTCTCAAGTACCCCCATTACTGTCACTTTCCCACCACGAATATCATTTAATGATACCTGCGAAAGTCTCACCAAAAAAAGATTCACAAATGATTTGACACTCATATCTTTCATATATGGGATTAACTGTTCAAACTTATAAAGTTGTGCTTCATAAACTTTTCGCTCCTCTTTAGACTCTATATATTCAGCCAAAGAGATTAATATATCAAAAATATCACATTTTGATACCTCTTGATGATATATTTGAAAAAGTTTTTGATACACCTGCTCACCGATGCGTTTTAGACGCGCTGTGTTTTCTTTTGAATTTTGCTCCAACATCATTGTTGCACTTTGTATCGAACGATAAACACTACTAAAACGAAAAGACTCACCCATAGCAAAATTAAAATTTGTTTTCTCATCAAAAAGTTTCAAAAACTCCGCACTTTTTTCATTGGGCATAACAACTGCTATATTTTCTGGCTTATACCCTTTCTTTGCAAATTCATAAAGTTTTTGTTTTATAAATGCTATCTGCAACAACTCTTCAGAAACACTACTACAACTTACATTTGGTGTCTCTTGTAATTTTGATGAAGATAAAATATTCTTTGCATTAAGAGAAATTGTGTATTCATATCCATTTTGAAGCATGACACCATAGTTTTCCAACTTATTTTTCATCTTCTTGTTGAAATAACCAACTTTAAATACAAGAACAACATCTGTATATTCACAACATTGTTCAAGTAGTTTGAGTTCAAAATTTGTCAAATAACCATCAACATGGATCTCAATTTTTTCAAATCTTTCAACATAATCTGCATTAAATCTATATTTTTTAGGCAAAAAGATAGTATCAATTATCTTTTCTCTATCTAAAATCTTTTCGTAGTTTTTATAGAGCTCTGAGAGGATCTCAACATGTTCATCAAATTCTGCATAAACATCAGCAACCCTTAAAGTATCTATATCACATAACTCTGCACTCAATTCTCTAAAAAAATTAAATATATATGTGGAGTTTTTTAAAAATGTAAAAAAATTTCTCTCTATCTTGAGTTTGGCAAAATTTTCAAAATTTGCAGCTTCTAAAAGCAGAAGTGTACGTATCTCTTCATCAACACTTTTATATCCTTCAACAAGTGAAAGTTTAGATAAAAAATCACTCATCGTGATATAATCTGGAAGGAAAAGTGTATCTTTTTGGTAAGCTAGCTGCCTGTACCGAATGGCACGAGCAGAGGGAAGTACTACTGCAAGTTGTTGCATCTATTCAAATTCAACAGCATCTTCATAACGTGTATCAACTTTAACATTATAAAAACGTTGTAGATCACCAACTTTTACTCTAGCAATTAAATTATAAATACCAGCTTTTTCAAATTTGATATCTTTAAACTTGTAAATTCCATTCTCTACAACAGGATTTTGAAGTTTTTGATCATACTTATGTGTTTCTGGTCGAGATATAAACACCTCTAAAGTTGCATTATTGATAGGGTTATTATTTTTATCCACAATCTTATATTCAATAGTTGATCCAGCTTGATTTAATTTTTTTTGCACATATGAAATACGTAACTCTTTATCAAACGCAATGCGATCTTTTATATAATCATTTGCTTTTGCATCTGCTTCTTGATAACTTGTCATATAAGCATTACTTTCTTGGATATTTGCCTGACTTGTTGTTATAATAGTTGCGACACAAAAACCAAAAACCATTACAATAGAGCCACCAATGATATATGGCCATACTTTTCCACTACTTGTTTTGTTCATTTATATACCTTCTTTTATAAATAGATCTTCTAATATATATAATAATACCATATAAAATGAAACCGTAGAAAAACACCTTTACCCAAAATATAGCTTCTTGATTAGCATCTCCTGGGTCATTTTCTAAAACAACACCTTTTGCAACAGAAATTTGATGTGCAATATCAATATATCCGTTATACATACTTCCTGCATACTTCCCAACTATCTGCTCATCTTTTGCTTTTTGTGCTAAGAGTGGCAAGATTGTTCCACCATAATTTTTACGCAATTCATTAAAGTGCTCCCAGCTATCTGCATAAATCATTGCCATAATAAAAGCTTGAACAGCAGATGCTACTGGTGAGAGAACCTGTTTGCGATCAAAATATTTATATAAAGATGTATCATTTGCTAAAATATCAACCTCAGAGTTGAGTTCGGAAAATGTCAATACAATTGTTGGCTCTTGAAACTGAGAAAGTAACTCTGCTTCATATTGATGAATATCTTTTCCATGAGGTAGTTCTCTTAACATTACAAGCAAAAGTTTTATACCAGTTTTTTGGTAAAGTTCACTTCCAAGTTTTTCTACTTCATGAGTAAATGCATCACGATGAACAACTTCATCTTTATATAAATACTCTGCAAATAATTGTATTTGAAACGATAGTGTGAGGATGAGGGCAAAAAGCCCTCTAGATAAAAACTTCAAGAAGTCCCTACCCAATAAAAAGGTGATTTGGAGTTACCACAGCATAAAGCGTATACGCAGCCATTAAAACAAGGCCCCATGCGATTATTTTATCCATTTTAAACTCCTCCTACTTTACATCTACAAGGTGATCTTTGTTGTTAACATCGATCATCTTAATAGATTTTTCATCTTTTATGTCATAAAAGTTTTGAGCATTAGCATTTTGTACACTCATAGCACTTACTGTTAAAAAAGCAAGAATACTAAGTAAAAGCACAGTTGCAATTAACATACCGGTGATACCATGAAGACCGAATACACTTCTATTTTCATTCATACCTGACTCCTTATTTTGCACTTAAGCTAGTGATGTAAGCAGCAACTGCTTCTTTTTGTTTAGCATTAAGTCTATCGAATGCAGGCATAGTACCGATTGCACCTTTTTTACCATGAGTAAGTACATTTGTAATAAGTGTGTTGTTAAATGCTGCAATACTTGGTGCAACATACTCCATACCCATACCATCACTACCATGACATGCAGCACATGTACCAGCAAAAATATCAGCACCTTCACCACTCATACCATTTGCAACATAGTTAGAAACTTTTTCGATCTCTGCATCAGTAATTGGAGCACCAGTGTTATTGTTAAATAAACCGTTACGATCTGGCATTGGCATTTCCATACCAAGAAGTTGGTTGTTTGAACCATGCTCAATTACATCTTTGATAGTTTTTGCTTCAAGTCTTACATTTAAGTTTGCAGCTTTTCCATCAATACCATCTGCATTGATACCGTGACACACTTTACACTCTGCTAAGAATACAGACTCACCCATCTCAACAAGTCTATCACCTGTGATGTTTGCGTACTCTTTCTCAAATTTTGCATCGTGTGCAGCAACCTCTTCGTTGTACTCACCAATTTGAGAGTATGCATTTACAGGATAACCTGCAACAAAGTACCACATACCCCAAATCATTGTACCTAAGAACATAATTGCCCAACCAAAAGGTACTGGGTTCTTGTACTCACCAATGTCATCCCAAGATTCGTCAGCCAACTCACCTGTTGCAGTATCTGTTTGCATTTGACGAACATACTTGATTACAACAAATACTGTAATAATTACAAGTGCAACAGCACCTGCAACTGCAAGCATATTGACGATATCACCATTCAAACCACCCTTAGTTAGAACAACAGTATAGTATGTTGCACCTAACATAATTGCAGTAATGATAATTCCCCAAAGATAAAGCTTATTCATATATCTTTCTCCTATTTATCTTCTGTCTTTGACACAGCATTTACCGGAGTATCTACTATGTCATCATTGAGTGCGATATTGCTGTACTCTTCATAATCATGACCATCTGCATCTTTTCTGTTCTTATACAAATGGTAAATATATGCATAAAGAATAACAGTTAACCCTACAGTTAATACAAAATATCCATAAGCTTGAAGTGTTGCAATATCCACTACATACCCCTACTATTTAAGACTATTTAAGTATGCAATAAGTGCAACAATTTCAGGAATATTCCCTTTTGCTACTGCATCTTTAACGTCTTGATCTTTCATATCTGCTGCAATTACTTTTGCTTCTTCAAGAGCTAAAGCTTTTGCTTCTTTTACATTGTTACCCATTTTAACAACCGCAGTTGAACCATCTTTCATTGGAACAGGTTTGTTATATGGTACAGAGAAGATATTTGCTACAGTTACTTGTTCAGCAAATGCAGTGTTGATATCTGCTTCGTTTGTAAACATCCATCTATAAGCAGGCATAATTGAACCTGGTACTACAGCAGCAGGATCTTTCATATGGTTTTCATGCCAGTCAGTTGTACGGTAGTTACCTACACGCATTAAGTCTGGACCAGTACGTTTTGATCCCCAAAGGAATGGACGATCATAAGCATACTCACCACTTAAAGAGTAGTGACCATAACGGTCAGTTTCTGATTTAAATGGACGAATAAGTTGTGAGTGACAAGCATTACAACTATTTTTAATATATACTTGGCGACCAGCTAATTCTAAAGTAGAATAAGGCTTAGTACCAATTACAGGACGTGAAGCTTGTGCAAAGTTTGGAAGAATTTCGATTAAACCTGCAAAAGCAATTGCTATAAATACACCTACCGCAAAAAAGAACGGACGTTTTTCTAACCAGTGAAACATAATATCTATCCCCCTCTCTTAAGCGCCCATAGGCGATGCTGAAGCTAATTCGCTCTCTTCTACTTTACGACCAGCAGTCATAGTTTTGTAGATATTGTATGCGAACATCAAGAAACCAGTTAGGTAGAGTAAACCACCAACACCACGGATTGCATAGTATGGGTGAAGTACTGTTACTGTATCGATGAATGAGTAAGCAAGGTTACCAAACTCATCGTGAGCACGCCACATCATACCTTGAGTAATACCTGCGATCCACATTGATGTGAAGTAAAAAACAACACCAAGAGTTTGAATCCAGAATTGTGCAGCCATTAAGCTCTTTGAGTAGATCTCACGTTTAAATACACGTGGAGCCATATGGTAAAGTGCAGCCATAATCATGAATCCAACCCAACCAAGAACACCATCGTGAACGTGACCAACGATCCAGTCAGTAAAGTGTGCAATAGCATTTACAGATTTGATAGCTTGAATAGGACCTTCTAATGTAGAGAACATATAGAATGTAGAACCAAGAACCATAAACTTGATTAGTGGAGAAGCTGCAACTTGTTGCCACTCACCCTTCATTGTAAGAAGCATATTGATCGCTGAACCCCAAGATGGTAAAATAAGGATTACAGAGAAGATAGAACCCATAGTTTGCATCCAGTCAGGAACAGTTGAATAAAGAAGGTGGTGACCACCAGCCCAAAGATAAACAAACATTAAACCCCAGAATGAAAGTAAAGACAATTTATAAGAATAAATTGCTTGACCAGATTCTTTTGGTAAGAAATAGTAAATCATTGCAACAATAGGAACAGTAAAACCAAATGCAACCGCATTGTGTCCATACCACCATTGTACCAGTGCATCATTTGTACCAGCATACATAGATACTGAGTGATACCAAGCACCACCAATAGCTGAACCATCTGGTGCAGATACAAGCATAGTTGGAACTTCCATGTTGTTGAAAAGGTAAAGCATAGCTATACCAAGGAAAGTAGCGATGTAGTACCATACAGAGATGTATAAACTCTTCTCACGGCGAATACCGATAAGACCGAAAATACTCATACCAAAAAGTACCCATACAACAACGATAGCGATGTCGATTGGCCATTCAAATTCAGCATACTCTTTTGATGTAGTAACACCAGCAAAAAGTGAAACAACAACTGCTGCAACACCAATAACGTAAAGTACAAAGTGTAATTTACCAATAAACATCAAAAAGCCTGATTCTGCCATTGATACTTTTAGTACACGTTGACCAACATAATACCAAGTAGCAAAAATACCACTTAATGTAAACCCAAAAATTACTGCATCTGTGTGCAGTGGACGAAGACGACTAAAGTTTGTGTATTCAGCAAGTCCTTCACCTAGTATTGTATTAATACTAGGGAAAGCAAGTTCAAATGCTAAAATTACACCGATGAGCATTCCAACGATTCCTAAAACAATCGTTGCGAGCATGAACATCTTTGCAACCGTATAGTCGTACTCTAATGGACGATTCTCCATATATAGCCTCCTTAAGATTCAAAGCAATTAAGCTTAAGAGGTAGGGTTCTCTACCTAATAAACCAATTAACACCGTATATTAGCAGTTGATTTGTTTAAATTATCTTAATTTTGGACTAAATTATAGATTTATTTGCAATTTGTTTACTTTTATGATTTTATATTTGATTAAGTATAATAGTAAGAGATAGCAATGCCAAAGCATTGCCTTAAATTATCGTTTTATGAGTGAAAGAAACTCTGAAAAGATATAACTACTCTCTTTTGGTCCAGGAGAAGATTCTGGGTGATGCTGTACAGAGAAAATAGGTGCATCATTATATCTCAACCCTTCAATAGTATTATCAAAAAGGTTTGTATGTGTCACTTCTGCTATCTCTGTAATATTATCAGGAACATTATAATTATGATTTTGTGCAGTAATCTCAACAAGTCCCGTTTTTTCATTTTTAACAGGATGATTACCACCATGATGTCCAAACTTCAGTTTAAAAGTATCATACCCATGTGAGATAGAAAGAAGTTGATGACCAAGGCAGATACCAAACATAGGAACTTTTGCCTCGATAAGCTTTTTGATCTGCTCTTGCTCTTTTTTCAGCACAAGTGGATCACCTGGTCCATTTGATAAAAACACACCATCAATCTCTTTATTTTGATACTGAGCTATAATATCTTGTGCATCAAAATCATTTGGTATTACATCAACAGCAATCCCTGCGTTTACAATCTCATTGAGAATATTACGTTTAACTCCAAAGTCAATCACAGCGATCTTAGCTTCTGCTTTTGGAGCTTCTTTGTATGTAAATTCTCTATATGAATAGGTAGCAGATGTATGTTTGTAAGACTCTTTTGTACTAACTTGTTCAATATAATTCACCTCTTCAATACGTGGAGAGTTTTCCAAAATCTTCTTGAGCTCCTCTTTATCACTCACTTCTGTAGAAGCCACCATCATCATTGCACCTTCAGTACGTACTGTTTTTGTAAGAAATCTTGTATCTATATCACAAAGCCCCATTACATTATATTTCACTAAAAAATTATGGAGTGAATCTTCTGCACGAAAACTTGAATAGCGTGGTTGATAATTTCTTACTATCATCCCTTTTGCATGAGCACTGCTACTTTCCATATCTTGCTCATTTACTCCAACATTTCCTATTTCAGGCATTGTAAAAGTTACAAACTGTCCAGCATAAGATGGGTCAGACATAATCTCTTGATACCCTGACATTGATGTGTTAAAAACTATCTCTCCAACACTTGTACCCTCTGCACCAAAACTGTTTGCTTCAAGATATGTACCATTTTCAAGATAGATATATGCTTTTTGTAGTGTTAACTCTGCCATTATTCCATTCCTCTTTTTACAAGCTCTTCACGATAAAGTTTTTCGTGTAAAATATCAAATTCATCTGTTCCTGGGATATATCTTTTTTTATACGAACGGATCTTATCCATAACAGCATCTTCTATCTCTGAAATATCTGCTATAAATGATGTAATTGCACTATAAATAATATTTTTAATACGATTTTCTGTTACATCAAAATGGATAAGATCCTCTTCGTATAGCTCATCAAGTATCTTATGACTGATATCTGAAAAACGCTCTTCATAATCTAAAATTACACCAAATTCTGGTGCTAGTTTTTTCTTAATCATAAAGAAAAGTTGACGCTCATCTGCAAGCATAAACTCAATCTCTTCTTCATTTTCATCACATATATGACGAGCTTTCTCTTCTAATGCTATCTCTTGTTTGACACTGTGTTCTAAAACTTTTTGAGCTTCATAAGCAACAGCTTCAAGACCTTTAGTCATAGTTACTACACCACTTTTATTTAAGTCGATTGCTATTTTATTGGCGATATGGGGAATACTTTTGAGTGATATTTTCATACTTTATGACCTGTCTATAAATTAAATTTTGTCATTTTACTATAAGTTAGGTAAAAGTTTGATTATTTTGCTAAAAGGAGAGTAAGTTCTGAAGCTTTTTTTGAATCCATTTTTGCTAAAATCTGCCCAACAGTTTTTGGTTTTAGAGATTGTAAAATAGCGGCTGCATCTTGTTTGTTCATATCAGATAAAATATTAGCAGCTGATGCTGCTTTCATCTTCGAAAATGTTTGAGCTACTTTATCCATCTTAATTTTTTGAAGTTCTTGAAGCACTTTTTCATTTTTTTTGAGCATCTTTTTGATGTTTTCTTCTTTCTCTTTGACCTGTGCTAAAGTATTGTTTATCGTCTCTTCTTGATGATCTAATTTGGCCTTTTTCTGCTTGAGAAGCTCTTCTGTTGCCGCTTTTAAGGCACTAAGGGATTGTTTTTGTTCATCTATACGCTCAAGTTCTACAAGAAGTTCACTTTTTCTCTCTTGAAAAATCTCTGTACACTCAAAAAGTTTATCACTTGTTTGGATCGCAAAAGAAAGTGTAGAAAAAAAAGAAAACAAAAAGATGATTCGTAACATTTTCTACCCTCTTTCTTTATTTCTGCTGTAAGTCATAAGAGCAATCTCATCAAGCTCTTTTGCCTCTTTTAATTTTTGCTCAGCGATTATCTTTTTAATCTCTTGCAACTCTAAATATTTAAATTTTTCATACTCAATCATATCAAGTTTCAACTGCTCTTTTGCTTGAGCAAGTGTTTGTTTTGCAAACTCTACCCACTCTCGATTATGCTGAATTTCACTACGTTTTAGATCTAACAT
>JAMORZ010000184.1 GCA_027063295.1 Sulfurimonas sp. | reverse complement strand
ATGAAAGTTCACATTCCATACATCCAATACAAGAGTCTGGATAATCAATAGAGATCATTGCCCCTAATGTTGATGTTGGTTCATAGACCATACCAAGTACACCTGAAGGGCATACTGCTACACAGATATCACATGCTTTACAGTTACTTGTGTTTACCCAAACTGGTTGGTCACCTGGGTTTTCAGTTTTAAAAGTTCCCATTTATTCTCCTATTTTTAAGATACAAACTTTCGTCTGTACATTACTCTTAATTTCAAAAAGAGTATCTTAGTTTCTATAATGCTATTCTAAAATGTGCTACAAGCGCCTCAAAAAGAACAAGAATGTTACTTTCTGAGGCTCACACAAGCTAAAAAACTATTTTTTAGCCAGAACTTCTGCTACAGCTTTACCAATTTCTGCAGGAGAAACAACAACTTTAACACCCGCTGCTTCAAGCGCTGCCATTTTTTCAGCTGCAGTACCGGCACTTCCACTAATGATAGCACCTGCGTGACCCATACGTTTCCCTTTAGGAGCAGTTTGACCTGCAATAAATGCAACAACAGGTTTTGTAATCTGCTCTTTAATAAGTTTTGCCGCTTGAATTTCAAGATCTCCACCAATCTCACCAATCATAACGATCGCTTCTGTCTCTGGATCTGCTTCAAACATTGGAAGAAGTTGTTTGTATGAAAGACCAATAATTGGATCTCCACCAATACCAACTGCAGTTGTAATACCAAAACCTTCTTTAACAACTTGGTTTGCACCTTCATAAGTTAATGTACCAGACTTAGAGATAAGTCCAACATTTCCTTTTTTGAAGATCATACCAGGCATAATTCCGATTTTACACTCATCAGCAGTGATAATACCAGGACAGTTTGGCCCGATAGTTTTCATGTTGTGTTTTGTAGCATACTGCTTAGCATACATCATGTCACGTACTGGAGCACCTTCAGTAATAATTACTGCAAGTTCAATGCCTGCATCAGCAGCTTCCATAACAGCATCTGCAACAAATGCAGGTGGAACGAAGATCATAGAAACTGTCGCCCCTGTAGCGTCAACTGCTTCTTTAACAGTATTGAAAACCGGCTTACCTAAATGCTCTTGACCACCTTTGTTTGGTGTAACACCACCAACAATATTTGTACCATAGTCAATACATTGCTCAGCGTGGAAGCTACCCTCTTTACCTGTAAAACCTTGAACGATTACTTTTGTATCTTTATTTACTAAAATAGACATCTCTTATAACTCTCCTTTCGCTGCAGCTACTGCTTTTGCAGCACCATCTGCTAAATCTGTTGCAGGGATAACGTTTTCGATATTTGCATTTTTAAGAATCTCTGCTGCCTCAGGTGCATTTGTACCATCAAGACGAACAATTACCGGAACATGAACATCTACAAGTTTTGTAGCTTCCAAGATTCCGTTTGCGATTCTATCACAACGAACAATTCCACCAAAAATGTTAACAAAGATAGCTTTTACATTAGGGTTTTTCAAAATAATTTCAAAACCTTTTGCAACAGTCTCTGCATTTGCACTACCACCAACATCTAGGAAGTTCGCTGGTGTTCCACCCATGTAGTTAATTGTATCCATAGTACCCATCGCAAGACCAGCACCATTTACCATACAACCAATCTCACCATCAAGTGCGATGTATGAAAGACCATACTGTGCAGCTTCACGCTCATCAGGATCCTCTTCACTTAAATCTCTCATTGCTTCGATATCTGGATGACGTCCAAGAGCTGAATCATCAAATCCCATTTTACCGTCAAGTGCGATAAACTCACCCTCTCCTGTTCTGATTAAAGGGTTAATTTCAATCATCTCTGCATCATTTTCCATATAGAGTGTATAGAGTTTTTTAGCGAAGTTGATCATGTTTTTTTGTTGTACTTTATCTGTAATTCCAAGACCAAATACTAATTCACGACCGTGAAAACCTTGAAAACCAATTGATGGATCAACAGCAACCTTAATGATTTTTTCAGGAGTTTTTTCTGCAACAGTCTCAATATCCATACCACCTTCAGTAGAAGCCATAATAATTGGCATCTCAGCAGCACGATCAAGAACAACAGAAAGATAGAGCTCATCTTGAATATCAGCACCATCTTCAATGTAAACTTTTTGCACAAGTTTCCCTTCTGGTCCTGTTTGGTGCGTTACCAATGTCATTCCAAGAATTTCATCTGCAAGCTCTTTTACTTCTTCTAAAGATTTAGCAAGCTTAACACCACCACCAAGTCCACGTCCGCCTGCGTGGATTTGTGCTTTAACAACCCAAATAGGTCCACCTAACTCTTTTGCAGCTTCTACAGCTTCTTCAACACTATGTGCAATTTTACCCTTTGGTGTAGGAACACCATACTTAGCAAATATTTGTTTTGCCTGATACTCATGTATATTCATCTATTCTCCTTGTTTTAAAATGGAAGTCTATTTGACTTCGTATTGCTCACGACCCATTTGATAAAGGTCATTACCGTATGTGTCGTTGATAACCGTTACAGGAAAATCAACAACTTCTAATTTACGAACTGCTTCTGGACCTAATTCTGGATATGCAATTACTTCAGCACTTTTAATCTGCTTACCAAGTAGAGCACCTGCTCCACCTGTTGCACCAAAATAGATACCGCCATATTCTTTACACGCATCTTTTACAGCTTGATTACGCTTCCCTTTACCGATCATTCCTTTAGAACCATGTTTTAAAAGAGTTGGTGAATAACTGTCCATTCTATATGATGTAGTTGGCCCTGCACTACCAATTGGGTCACCCGGTTTTGGTGGTGTTGGTCCAACAAAATAAATTACACTGCCTTCTAAATCGAAAGGTAGTTCTTCTCCAGCTTCTATTAAATCAACAAGGCGTTTATGCGCTGCATCACGCGCTGTATAGATAGTACCACTAAGGTAAACGATATCGCCTGCTTTTAATTTTCTTGTTACATCCTCTGTTAAAGGTGTTGTTAAATGATAAACTTCACTCATTCTTTAATCCTTATATAGTGATGTGTGTATGACGAGATGAGTGACACTGTACATTAACAGAAACCGGTAATGATGCAATGTGACACGGATTAGCCTCAATATGAACAGCAAGAGCAGTTTCAGTACCGCCCATACCCATAGAACCAATTCCTAGCTTGTTAATCTCAGTCTTGATAACCTCTTCAAGCTCAGCCATCTCAGGATCTTCATTTTTAGAACCAATATCTCTAAAAAGTGCATGTTTTGAGCTAATAGCAGCTTTTTCAAACGTACCACCAATCCCTACACCTACAGTAATTGGAGGACATGGATTTGGACCAGCATCACTGATACACTCTTTAACAAACTCAATAACACCCTCTTTCCCAGCAGCTGGCGGGAAAACTCTCGCACGACTTACATTTTCACTACCACCACCTTTAGCAGCGTATTCGATCTCAATTTTATCACCTTCTACAATATCTAAATGAATAATTGCAGGAAGATTATAACCTACCGTATCTTTTAAATTTGCACGAGAAAAACAATCACAAGTAGATGCTCTTAAATAACCATCAACATAACCTTTTTCTGTACCTTCGTTAATCGCATCTTTTAAAAGACCACCAACAATTTTCACATCTGCACCAATCTTTACAAAGAAAACTGCAAGACCTGTATCTTGACAAAGTGGACGTGCTTCACTGCTGGCAATATCTGCATTTTCAAGAAGTTGTTTTAAAACCTCTTTACTTACCGGCGATTTTTCATTTTCATATGCTTCTCTTAAAGCATTCAGTGCATCTTCAGGTAAATGGGAAGCTGAATAGATAATAATATCTCTTACATGCTTAACAATATCATCATAAGGAATTTCTCTCATATTAGTTCCCTTCAAAAAAATTATTTGTTTTTAATGTATCGATCAGATCTTGTACAGATTTACAAGACTGTGCAAACATTGCTTTTTCTTTATCGTCTAAAGTTACTTCAATGATTTTCTCAGCACCTTTTGCACCAAGCATAACAGGCACACCAGAGACTACATCACTGTAACCATATTCACCTTCAAGACAAACTGCACACGGATGAATCTGTTTTGTATCTTTAAGTATCGCATCAACCATAATAGCAGTTGATTTTGCAGGTGCATAGTATGCTGAACCAGTTTTAAGGTAACCTACAATCTCAGCACCACCATGACGAGTACGATCAACGATCTCATCAATCTCATCTTGTGTAAGAACATCTGAAAGAGGTACTCCTGCAACAGTTGAGTAACGAGGTAATGGAACCATATCATCACCATGACCACCCATAACAGATGCACGAATCTGACCACCACCATATCCAAGTTTTTCCTGAATAAATGCTGCCATACGTGAACTGTCTAAGATACCGGCCATACCAATTACACGACTTCTATCAAATCCGCTCTCCTTAAGTGCTACATATGTCATAGCATCAAGTGGATTTGAGACCATAATTACAATTGCATTTGGAGAATATTTTGCAATACCTTTAATAACCTCTTTCGTAATTTTTGCATTAATCATTAGCAAATCATCACGACTCATACCTGGAAGTCTTGGACTACCAGCAGTTACAACAACAACATCACAATCAACAAGATCACTCATCTCTTCTGCCACACTTACAACAGTATGACTTCTTACAGCTGATGCAGCCTGGCTCATATCAAGAGCCTTTCCTTTTGCAACGTCCATCTTATTGTCACGAAGAATAATTTCATGACAAGACCCAAGCATCGCCAGAG
>JAMORZ010000183.1 GCA_027063295.1 Sulfurimonas sp. | reverse complement strand
CACGTGAAATTGACTTTAAAAAATTCCGTGAGATAGCTGATGAAGTTGGTGCAATCTTATTTGCAGATATTGCACACATTGCTGGTCTTGTAGCTGCTGGTGAGCACCCTAGCCCATTCCCTTATGCAGATGTTGTAACAACTACAACTCACAAAACTCTTGCTGGGCCTCGTGGTGGTATGATTATGACAAATGATGAAGATATTGCTAAAAAAATCAACTCTGCAATCTTCCCTGCACTTCAAGGTGGACCACTTGTTCATGTGATCGCTGCAAAAGCAGTTGGTTTTAAACATAACCTTAGCCCAGAGTGGAAAGATTATGCCAAACAAGTAAAAGCAAATGCAAAAGTTTTAGCAAAAGTTTTAGTAAAACGTGGCTATAACATTGTAAGTGGTGGAACAGATAACCACTTAGTACTTGTAAGTTTTGTTGGTACTGAGATTAGTGGGAAAGAAGCAGATGCTGCTTTAGGTAATGCCGGTATCACAGTAAATAAAAACACTGTACCTGGTGAAACTCGTAGCCCATTTGTAACTTCAGGTATCCGCGTTGGTTCTGCTGCACTTACTAGCCGTGGTATGAAAGAGAAAGAGTTTGAACTTATTGCAAACAAAATGGCTGATGTTTTAGATGATATTACAAACACTGAGCTTCAAGAAAAGATTAAAGCAGAGTTAAAAGAGTTAGCTTCTAACTTTATTATCTATAATCAATCAACATACTAAACAAAATATCATCACAATATGGGAGAATAAGTCATGACTGCAATGGATTTAAAACTTATTAAAATGGTAAGTGATCATTACTGGAAAAAAAGTGATAAAGTGGTTAACAAACTCACTTTTAAAGGAAGAACTTTTTATAATAAGTTTGAAAAGATCAATGCACCATTGACACAATCTCTCATCAACCAACACCTCAAAGGTGATATTACAATTGCACATTCTCTTGTAAATAAGCATAACAAAGTTGAGAATATAGTGATAGATTACAATGGGCGAGATCCTGAAAGATTTTATCATAAAACACAACTATTGCTCCGTGAAGAGGGTTATATCAATTTTACAGCATATAAAACAAAAACAGAAGGTCATCTTCATGTTTACATCCATAAAGGTCATACAACACTCCAAGAGGCGATCCAGCTTGGAAAAATGCTAAGTATGAAACTTGCTGCAAAACAACCAAAACAGTGGAGAATATTCCCAAATAACGATATGCCTGAGGAGTACAATATCCTTACTATCCCTTATGAAGTATATGCAAAAGAGCGTGGAGCTTCTTGGTCAAAACACATGTAAACTTGCTACATTAGCGATTTTTGGGTATCATAAAAGAAAAAGAAACTAAATTTTTGAGGTAAACTATGGAAGAAAACAACGAACTTAATGACATTATCCTAAATAAGGGTAGTTCAAAAAATTCTAATAAAAAGATCATTCTAGCTGCAGCTACACTTGGTATTATTCTTATCATAGTCATTATGCTTATGAATTCATTAAGCTCAAATGGAACTGAGAACTTACCTCAAGCGGCTCTTCCACCTGAACCACAACAACATACAGTGATGCAGGAACAGGATGATGAACCTTTATTTGAAGAGGTAGAAGTTATTCAAGAGGATTCACCAGAAGAGGTAGACAAAGATCTTGATCAAATCGCTCAAAAACTCAAAGAAGAATCATTTCAAGAGCCACAAGCTCCTGTAAAAGAAGCGAAAAAAGTTGCTGTTGAAAAACCAAAAACTAAAGCAGTACAGCCAAAACCAGCAAAAAAAGTTGTAACGAAAAAAACTGTCACTCCAACAGGACACTACTACATCCAGGTTGGATCTTTTTCAAAGTATGAACCAAACAAGAAGTTTCTAAAGTCGATCACAGATTTAGGATATAAGTACAAATACCACAAAGTAAAATCACTCAATAAAGTTCTTGTTGGTCCTTTTCAAACAGAAAAAGAAGCAAGAGATGCTCGTCGCCGTCTTCGTGCTAAAGTTGAACCGGGTGCATTTTTAGTTAAGATATGATACATTCTAAGCAATTTACACTCGACCAATTAGCACCGATTGCAGTTTATGCAAAGATGAGATCCCTCTTTAACGGGGAGATATCTTATCTGTTTGAATCTGCTGGACAAAGTGAAGGCAACTACTCTTTCATCTGTATAGGAGCTCGTGAGAGACTTCAGTATAAAGATGAGCAAACACTCTACACAGATGCTCAAGGCATAACTCACACAAAAGAGCAAAACCCATTTGAATTTCTCAAAGAGTACTATAAAAATATAGCTACCACAGAATACAAAGAGGCTACAAAAGAGTTAAATGTTGGCTATGTTGATGGATTTATCGGCTATATCGGTTATGATATGGTAAAAGTATTTGAACCAAAGCTAGGCTTATCTATGGATAAGCTTGTTGATGAGCTTCATACTCCTGACCTTGATCTTATCTTACCAAAGCTCATTTTAATCTACTCACATAAAAATCATCAAATCACTCTCATCTCTACGATGGCAGAATATGCAGATAAATTTGAGAAGATCCACGATGAGCTCAAAGGCAACTACACTTATATCCACCGTGTGCATAACATCGGTGATGATAAGGGAAGCTTTGCTCACTCAAAAGAGAAGTTCTTTGAGATGATAGATAAGTCAAAAGAGATGATCAAAAGTGGTGACGTTTTTCAGATACTTATGACAAACCGTTTTACAAGAAACATTAAAGTTGATTCTTTTAGTTTTTACCGTATTCTTCGTGCAAAAAATCCAAGTCCTTATATGTTTTTGATGGAGTATGAAGATTTCAGCATCGTTGGAAGTAGTCCTGAGGTAATGGTAAGGCTTCAAGATGGTGAACTTCTTCTTCGTCCAATCGCAGGAACAAGAAAACGTGGTAAAACAAAAGAGCGTGATTTGGAGCTTGAAAAAGAGCTTTTAGCTGACCCTAAAGAACTCGCAGAGCACCTTATGCTCATAGACTTGGGGCGCAATGATGTTGGTCGTGTTGCAAAAACAGGTACAGTCAAAGTGGAAGATATGATGCACATTGAGAGGTTTTCTCATGTGATGCATATTGTCTCTGATGTGGTTGCCAAGCTTGCAGATGATAAAGATATGTTTGATCTTTTCATGGCAACATTTACAGCAGGTACAATGACAGGAGCACCAAAGATCCGTGCTATGGAGCTCATAGCTGAGTATGAAGGACTTAAACGTGGTTTTTACTCAGGAAGCATAGGGTATTTTGGTTTTGATGGTAATATGGACAGTGCTATCACCATCAGAACTGCAATGGTAAAAGAGGATAAAGTTGTACTCCAAGCTGGTGCTGGTGTGGTAGCAGACAGTATCAATGAACTTGAGTACCTCGAGGTAAGAAACAAACTTGGTGCACTTATCCATTCACTTGAAGATTTAGATAAAAAATAATGAAAAAACTCTTCTCCATCTTTGGTAACCCTGTCTCACACTCCAAAAGCCCACTGATGCACAACTGCGTTTTCAAGTCTCTTAACTTTGATGCTTGTTATACACGCACACACTTAGAAGATGGCTCCAAACTTAAAAAAACTTTTTTCTCACTAGGACTTAGTGGAGCTAATGTAACAGTACCACACAAAGAGGCTGCGTTTGATGCTTGTGATGAAGTGAGAGGCTTTGCCAAAAAAGTGGGAGTAGTTAACACCCTCATCAATGAAAATGGTCGCCTCATAGGCTATAACACCGATGCAGATGGATTTATGTATGCCATAGAAGAGTTTAAAGATATGAAACATATCTTGGTGCTTGGTGCTGGTGGAACAGCTAAGGCACTTGTGAGTCGTTTTTTAGAAGATGGCATCAAAGTAAGTGTGCTTAACCGTTCAGCAAAAAGACTTGAGGCATTTAGAGAGCTTGGGTGTGAGTGTTATACTTGGGATGATTTTGTAGTGCAAGATTATTCTTTGGTTGTAAACACTACAAGTGCAGGGCTAAGCGATGAGAATCTCCCTGCTCCAAGTGAAATGATAGAGCAAATACTTCAAAACACTGCGTTTGTCGCAGATGCTATCTATGGAAAACTCACACCATTTTTAGCCAAAGCAAAACAGATACAACTCACCTACAAAGATGGAGCAGATATGCTCCTTGGTCAAGGTGTTTTAGCCAATGAACTTTTTACAGAGGGCACACTTAAAAAAGAAGCTATCACAAAAGCGATGCAAAAGAGTTTTGAACTCTAACGTGAAAAACTAAACCCAACTGCAACTTTTGTCACATCATGGTTATAATCTATGAGTGACTCCCCATACCCTGTAAAAAAACTTCCATAAAGATTTATAAAACTATCAAAAATAGGGTACGAATATGTCATCTGCATTGCTCCATGCCCTTCAACAGGATTTCCCATCAGCATCAAAGTGGCAAGATGTTTTTTATGAAAATATGAAAACTTTACTTTCGTGTACCCATAATAATCCATAATATCATCATTCTCACTCGTTCCAGAGTTTAATAAAACAGGTGCACGTAAAGTCCACTCGCTTACAAGTATGCCATAAGCAAAAGAGTGTTGTAGTGTTGCTGCTGTATAGATATAGTTCAACCCTCGTGAAATATTCTCAAACTCTACTCCATTGATATCTTCACTTGATGTATCAGGTTCACCATTTGAAATATGTGCAAATGCTACCTTGATACTTCGCAAGTGAAAATCTCCCGTATCTTCTGTAACAGGAAATACAACAAAAGCCTCTGGATTATAATTTATTTCACGAAATGGTGATGAATATGCATATATTTGCC
>JAMORZ010000182.1 GCA_027063295.1 Sulfurimonas sp. | reverse complement strand
TCAGGCACTCTTTAAGCTCTCTATTGTGTTAAAACAGATGGCTACAATGGGTTATTTATCTGATACTCTTGAGGTAAATAAAGAAGATATAAAAATGATGAACACACTACAATATAAAACAAAACAATTAGTTGCATAGTTTATGAAGATAAAGAAGATAGATTTACAAAAAGATCTCAAAGGTGTCTCCCCTTTAGAGATGAGTAAAGTGTTGATAAATTATGAGCTTGCAGATCAACACTCTTCACTTGAAGTGCTTGAGAAGATATATGATGAGTTTGAAAGCAAAACAAATATTATTGATTCTTTAGTAAACCCAATGTTACTGAGTATCGCAGATGGTCTTGTAAAACATCCAAAACTCAACGGTACTTTTAGAAAAACAAATATAACACCAAGTAGATTGGTAAAAGAGGTGAATGCATTTCATTATGAAGAGGATACTCAGAGATTACCTGATGAGGATTACTTTTTAACACAAGCTCAAAAAAGTCATTATAGTACAGAAACAAGAGATAAATTTTATGACACAAAATCAAGGACTACAACAGAAAAAGAGCAAGGGATCATTCGGGATGAAACTATCACTTATACCGATACTAATGGAGAGGTAAAGAGCAAAAAAACTGCAACTATTCAAGATTATATAACAGGTGAAGATCTTGACCTTACCAAACAAGGTGCCCAGCAAAAAGGGATCAAGAGTGCAGATATGGATCATGTAAATCCTATTAATGATATTCGCAAAAGGTACAAAAACAACCCTTTTTTATATCGAGATGACCTAGAAGAGCTTGTAGGATTACCAGAAAATGAGAGCTATGTGAACTCATCACTCAACCAATCAAAAGGTGATATGAGCTGGAGTGAATATATCAAAAAAAACCCAGAAGCTCTAAGTAAAAAAGAGCAAAAAAAAGCTTTGAAACTTGAAGCTGATGCAAAAAAAGCTCAAGAGAAAAAAGCTACTGAATTGATGGCAAAGAATGCAGGATTAAAAGGTTTGGGAGATATTATTATTTTGCTTTTGAAGCCTTTGTGGTATGAACTTAAAGATATGTTTGCAAATGGTGTAACATCAGGATTTAATACAGAGGATAAGATCGAAGCTTTTATACTTCGTATGAAACGGATGGTAGGTTATGTAAAAACAAATGTTCTCCCTACACTAGGTGATTCACTAAAAGATATTATTAGCACTTTTATAGGAGTTTTGGTCAATTCTATTATTGGTGCTTTTACTGGAATCTTTAAAAAAATTGTACAGATAATCTCAGATGGATTTATTGCTATCAAAAATGCATTTGAAATTATGATGAAGCCCTCTTCTGAGATGAGTAGTGCACAAAAAGCTGATGCTATTACAAAAATCATTGCGACTGCTATTGTTCCTATCTTAACATTTGCATTTGAAGATGCACTGAGTAAGATACCTGTTATTGGAGATATAGCAACTATCATTGTATCTGGTATAGCGACAACATTAGTTGTTTGGGTTTTGGATGAGATAGATCTTTTCTCTGTAAAAGATGAAAAACGTTTGGCAAGAGTCAAAGAGATTTTTGCTTTGCGTATTGAAGCGATCAAACAAAATACAGATATATTTGAAAAGCAATCTTTAGAGATTTTGGCAAAACAGAAAATGCAGTTTGAGATGATAGCAAGTCGTCTAAGTCAAGGGATTGAGAAGAATGAAGATGTGAATTCTTATGTTATGCAAATGGCTGATTTTATGCAAGTAGATTTAGAGATTAAAAGCACAAATGATTTTATGGAGTTGTTAAGAAATAATGAGAAAGTAGTTATTTGATGAGCAAAAGAGGAGCAAAACTCTTCTTTGTTACCTTCCTATAAGGAATATTATACTAAACTCAGTGCTATGAAAAAAGAAAACGTTGTAGCAAAGAAAAAGTTTGGCCAAAACTTTCTAAAAGATGAAGGCGTTTTAAGAAAAATCGTCGAAGCGATGCCCAAGAATGAGAACAAGATTGTTGAGATTGGGCCTGGCTTAGGTGATTTAACTAAATTTTTAGTTGATGTCAAAAGTGTAGAAGCTTTTGAGGTAGATACCGATTTATGTAAACTGTTACAAGATACCTTCAAAGAAGAGATCGCTACCAAGCGACTCCACATAAACTGTGGGGATGTGTTGCAAGCTTGGCAGAGTAGTTTGATTGATGAGCCGTATGACTTGGTGGCAAACTTGCCATACTATATAGCTACGAACATTATACTCAAAGCACTCGCAGATCCAATGTGTAAGAATATCTTAGTGATGGTACAGCTTGAAGTTGCAGAGAAGTTTTGTGCTACAAGTGGAGAGAAGGTGTTTGGATCTTTGGGTATAATTACTCAAAGTGTTGGAGATGCACATATCGTTGTGCAAGTTCCACCAACTGCGTTTGACCCACAGCCCAAAGTCGACTCTGCAGTTTTTTTGATACAAAAGAAGAGAGATAGAAGCGATAAAGACTTTGAGGATATGCTAAGAGTTGCATTTACACAACCTCGAAAAACGCTGATGAAAAACCTCTCTTCTAAGTATGAAAAAAGCACACTTCAAGCAGCTTTTAATGAGCTAGAACTTACACAAACGATTCGTCCTCATCAACTTAACACGAAAGACTATCACCAACTCTATAAACTAATAAAGTAATAAAAAAGGAGTTTGGATGGCAGAAGAAAATCAAGGGGCAGCAACAGCTGCAAAGCCTCAGGAACAACGCAAACCAAATAATAGAAGAAACAACAACCGTAGACCAAATAACAAAAATGGCAATAACCAAAATGCTAAACAGGGTGAGAACAAAGGTTCAAACAACAGAAATGGTTCAAATAACAAAAGTAAAAGTCGCAATAACCGTTATAAGCGTCAACCTGCTCCAACGGATGAAAACCTCAAAAGCTTTGTAACTCTCAATCAAGAGGCACATAAGCAAAGACTCAACCCTCACTATAAACTTGATCTTAATTCAAAAGCAAAGATTCGTGTAACTCCACTGGGTGGACTTGGTGAGATTGGTGGAAATATTGCTGTTTTTGAAACAGAAAAAGAAGCTATCCTTGTTGATGTTGGTATGAGTTTTCCAGATGATACTATGCATGGTGTAGATATCTTAATCCCTGATTTTTCATATATCAGAGAGATTAAACATAAGATAGTTGGTATTATCATCACCCATGCTCACGAAGATCATATCGGTGCGATGCCATATCTTTTCAAAGAGATGCAGTTTCCTGTATATGGTACACCACTACCACTTGCTATGATTGGTAACAAGTTTGATGAACACCATATCAAAGAGCATAGAAAATATTTTAACCCTATTGTAAAACGTCAAGTATATAAGATAGGAAATGATTTTGAGATTGAATGGATGCATATGACACACTCTATTTTAGACTCTTCATCTATCGCTATTACAACAGAAGCTGGAACTATCATCCATACTGGTGACTTTAAGATAGATCATACTCCTGTTGATGGCTATACAGCAGATCTTCATCGTCTTGCATACTACGGTGAAAAAGGTGTGCTTTGTTTACTGAGTGATTCTACAAACTCACATAACCCTGTACCTACACCGTCTGAACTCTCTGTTGCTCCTGCACTTGATCGTGTATTTAGTAAAGCAGAAGGTCGTGTGATCCTCTCTACTTTTAGCTCAAATATCCACCGTGTTTTCCAAGCGATTCAGTATGGTATCAAGTATGGGAGAAAAGTGTGTGTGATAGGTCGCTCAATGGAGAGAAATATTGAGATCGCTATGCAGTATGATTACATCAAGTTTCCAAAAAATATTTTTGTTGATGCTGAAGAGGTAACTCGTCTCAATGATAAAGATGTTCTTATTGTAACAACAGGTTCTCAAGGGGAAGCAAACTCAGCTCTTTTTAGAATGAGTATAGGTGAACATAGACACATCAAGATTAAACCAACTGATTTGATCGTACTTTCATCTCGTGCTATCCCTGGTAATGAAGGAAGTATCTCTGGAATGCTTAACCACCTTATGCGTGCAGGTGCAAGAGTAGAGATGAGTAAAGATATCCACGTTTCTGGACATGCATCTATTGAAGAGCAAAAACTTATGTTGCGTTTAACAAATCCTAAGTTCTTCTTGCCAGTGCATGGTGAGTATAACCATGTAATGAAACACAAAGAGACTGGTATGTTATGTGGTGTACCAGAACGCAACATTTTACTTATGACTGATGGTGAGCAGATAGAGATCGCACCAAAGTATATGCGTAAGGTAAAAACAGTAAAAACCGGTAAAACTTACATAGATAACCAAAACAATCATCAGATTGAGGATGATATTGTTCTTGATCGTCAAAAACTTGCTTCTGATGGTATCGTGATGATTTTTGCTGAGGTAAGTGAGCAAAATGGCAAGATGATGGATAAACCAAAAGTTACATCTTTTGGTATCGTTCCAGATAAACAAGACAGATCATTTGCAAAAGAGATGCAAGATGTTTTAGAGCAGTTCTTGATAAATATCAAGCCAGGGCTTATAGAAAACCCTAAAGCACTTGAGGCTGATCTGCGTCAGGTTGTTCGTAAACATATCTATCGTAAAATGAAAAAATACCCACTTATCGTTCCTCACGTTCTTGTTCATTAATAACATTTTCATCTAAGCTTTTTAAGGCTTAGATGAAAATTTATAAAACTTTAATCAACCCTGTAATACACTAGAGTAAGACAATTATGGGGGATTATATTGATTCGTATTGTATTTTTATTTGTTATATTATATGGTGTTGTTTTTTGCAAATGCTAAAAGTCCTTCTGATGTTTATTCAGAATC
>JAMORZ010000181.1 GCA_027063295.1 Sulfurimonas sp. | reverse complement strand
AATGTCTAGGCTAGTGGAAGTGGAAGTATTGGTGCTACAAATGTTTTAAGGGTAGTAAAAGAAACAAATCCATCTTTAGCAAAAAAACTTGGTATAGCCACATTAGCTCTTGATGCCATCAAAGGTGTAGTTGTATTGATTGTAGCTTATTTTATGGGATTAAGTGAAGCAACTCTCTGGGGTATAGCTGTTTTAGCTGTTATTGGGCATTGTTTTTCACCTTATCTGAACTTTGAAGGTGGAAAAGGGATAGCAACTGGTATGGGGGTGATGATGTTTATGCTCCCTTATGAAACACTTATAGCTCTTATTGTATGGGGAGTTGCTGCAAAAACTATCCGTATATCTTCTATCTCTTCACTTAGTGGAGTAGCTGCATTATTAGTTGCAAGTTTTATTATCCATCCAGATATAGCTCATGCGCCTGTAGTTTTTATTGTTTTTATACTTTACTATAAGCATATTCCAAATATCATCCGTGTTATCAAGGGTGAAGAAAAAAGAGTAATTTAGGCTATGAAAATCTATGTTGAAGAGTTGCGTTTTCAGTCCATCATTGGTATTTTGGATTTTGAAAGGACTATTCCTCAAGATGTAGAAGTTAATCTTACTATTGAATATCACTATACAGATAACAATTTTATCAACTATGCTGATGTTGCATTACTCATCAAAGAGACAATGCAAAATGAGAAATTTCTTCTTCTTGAGGATGCTATAGAAAAAATTTCAAAAAAACTCAAAATAAAATTTTCACAAATAAATTCACTTTTTTTAAAAATAACAAAACCATCCATACTTCCCGACTGCAAGGTATCTCTAAGCGAAATATACAAGTTTGATTCTTAATTCTAACTTCACTTTTTTTTAAAAAAAATTGAAAAAAACTTTAAAGTAACCTAAAATTATGATATGATTCCGCCAAAATATCTAATACAGGAAATTATTAATGCGCATTCTTATTATTGAAGATGAAGTTACATTAAATAAAATGCTCGCAGAGGGCTTAAAAGAGTTTGGTTACCAAAGCGATGTAGTTGAAACTCTCAAAGATGGTGAATACTATCTTGATATCCGTAACTATGATTTAGTTCTTATGGATTGGATGCTTCCAGATGGTAACTCTGTTGATATCATCGGTGATATCAAGTCAAATACACCAAAAACTGTTGTAGTTGTGCTTTCTGCTCGTGATGACAACGAAAGCGAAATTGAAGCATTAAGAAGTGGTGCAGATGATTATATCAGAAAACCTTTTGATTTTGATGTTCTTGTTGCTCGTATCGAAGCACGTTTACGTTTTGGTGGTTCTAATATAATCCAAATCGAAGATCTTACGATCAACCCAGAAGAGGAAAAAATTACATACAAAGAAGCAGAAATTGAACTTAAAGGAAAACCTTTTGAGGTTCTAACTCACCTTGCACGTCATCGTGATCAAATCGTTAGCAAAGAACAACTTCTTGATGCTATCTGGGAAGAACCAGAACTTGTAACTCCAAATGTTATTGAAGTTGCAATCAACCAAATCCGTCAAAAAATGGATAAACCACTAGGAATCACAACTATCGAAACTGTACGTCGTCGTGGATATAGATTTTGTTTCCCTAAAGAGGTAAACTAACCCCCTTTAATCTCAAAAATGATATAATCCCAACTATCTTAGTTTGGGGTTATATCTATGTTTTCTAAACACTCTATCCGAAAAAGTTTTTTAATACAACTTATTTTTTCTTCTGCTTCACTTATTGTTATTTTTTCTTCTGCCCTTTATTTTTATATTGAAAAATCAATCTATGATGAAAAGCATCAAGAGCTTTTAGAATATGCAAAAAATGTTTCTATGGGAAATGCAGAAAGAAGTATTGAAGATTATTTGATTTTAGACAATTTTCTCTCACTTGATGTTAAGATAGTACAGTTACAATCTCATCATAAAGATATAGACCTCTATGAAAGCACAAAGGGAAAACACTCTTATTTGACACTTCTTTATCCATTCAATGAAAAAGAGCTCAGCTACATTCAAGTCACCAAAGAGATCACACCAACGATCAAGCTTCTTGATAAGATATTACACTATATTTTCATCATAAATATCGCTGGTTTCTTACTTGTGATTCTTTATGCTGTTGCTCTTTCAAAAATGTTGGTCGCACCTGTAAAAACACTCAGCTCACGCCTCTCCAATATGAATGAACATCTAATGAAACCTATTAAAGTTGAAGAGCTCCCCCTTGAGTTTGAGCCGCTTGGTATTACCATTAACCATCTTATCTCAAGGATTCAAAACTTTGTAAAGTACCAAAAAGAGCTCTTTATCGGGACAGCTCATGAGCTAAAAACTCCTCTTGCAGTGATAAAACTCAAAAATCAAGTAACCTTGATAAAAAAACGTAGCCCTGAAGAGTACATAGATGCACTTAAAACTACAAACAAAACAATAGATGAAATGAACATCATAGTTTCAAATATCTTAAATATTGGTCGTCAAGAGGGTGCACAGCTTGATAAACCTATAGAAGTTGATGTGATTAGTATTTTAAAAGAGAAAGCTAACGATTTTAAACTCCTTGCTGAAAATGAAAATAAAAAACTTGAAATGAGTTTTCAACCAGATGGGTTTATGGCAACTTTGCAGGTAAGCCTTCTTAATCAAATCATTCAAAACTTCTTACAAAATGCACTCAAATTCACCCCTAAAGAGAAAACAGTTCTTCTGAGAAGTTCTCAAGATGATTATGGATTGTTGATAGAAGTTATAGATGAGGGATGTGGGATCGATGAATCTGTTGATCTTTTTGCACCATTTAAACGCCAAGGGAATAAAAGTGGTGTAGGACTAGGGCTTTTCTTGGCAAAAAGTGCTGCTGATGCACTTGGAGCAAAGATAAAACTTGAGAATAGAAAAGATGGAGTTGAAGGGACAATAGCATCATTGCAGTTAAACTCTAAACTTTCATGTATCCTTCCTATAAAAAAGTAAAATTTCAAAAATATTGAAGCTTTATTTTGTTATAAATCGGTCACTTAAAAATTAACAAAGACAAATAAGGTTTTTTTATGGCTCTAATTATTAATGATGAATGTATAGCTTGCGATGCTTGTCGTGAAGAGTGTCCAACAACAGCTATTGAAGAGGGTGACCCAATATACTATATAGACCCAGATCGCTGTACAGAGTGTGTAAGTGTTTATGATGAACCTGCTTGTATCTCTGTTTGTCCTGTTGATTGTATTGTCCCAGACAAGGATAATGTTGAAACTATTGCTGAATTACAATTTAAGTACAAACAGCTAGAAGAAGCAGAAGAGCTTTAAGTGGCAAAACGTGTTGGCGTCATAGATATCGGTTCTAACTCTGTTAGAATGGTGATCTATGAGAGAACGTCCCGTTATGCTTTTCATCTTCTTCATGAAGAAAAAAGTAAAGTTCGTATTTCAGAAAATGCCTATAAACATAATGGAATTTTACAAGAGATACCAATGCAAAGAACTCTTGATGCACTTCAAGATTTTTTGAGCATTGCAGCTTCTTTTAAAGTTAGAAAAACTCTATGTGTTGCGACATCTGCTCTTCGTGATGCTCCCAATAAAAAAGATTTTCTTCAAAAAGTCAAACATAAACTTCAACTAAAAATTAAAATTATTGATGGTGAAAAAGAAGCATACTTTGGTGCTATATCATGCCTAAACCTTCTTCCATCCCTTTCACAAGCACTTACAATAGATATCGGTGGTGGTTCAACAGAATTTTCCCTGATAGAATCTCAAAAAATCTCCCATACTCTCTCTTTAAATATAGGCACAGTAAGACTCAAAGAGCTCTTTTTTGATAAAGAAGATATTGAAGGTGCAAAAGTATATATAGACAAAGAACTTGAAAAACTAGGGAATATTGATGCTGATACTCTTGTTGGTATCGGTGGAACATTTCGTGCCATTTCAAGTGCCATACTAAAACGTAGCAATTATCCACTTAATAAGCTTCATGCTTTTAGCTACAATCTTACTACTTTTCAAGAATATCTCCAAGCACTTTTAAATACTCAAGAGAATCATCAACTCACTTCCCTTGGGATTAAAAGTAACCGTTTTGATGTGATTAAGCCAGGTGCTCTTATATTGCAAAGAGTTCTTCATAAAATAAGTATTCAAAATATCATTACAAGTGGTGTTGGTGTAAGAGAGGGTGTTTATCTTGCGGATTTACTTCGCAACTCGAAACATAGATTTCCTCATAACTTCAACACATCTGTGAAGTATCTACTAGACAACCATATAACAGATAAAAGCTTTTCAAACCAACTCAATAAACTTACCAAAAAGCTCTTTGATCTTACATATGAGTATTTTGGTATTGAAAAAAAATATCGCTACGAATTAGCCCTTGCAGCAAAACTCTACCCTATTGGGAGCGATATACACTTCTACTCACAAAACAAACATACATACTATATGATACAGAGTGCTTTAGAGTATGGTTTTAGCCACAAAAACATCACACTTATAGCAACTTTGACAAAGTATGCAAAAAATAAACTTCCTGCTGACTCACATCTACAAAAGTATGCAACTCTTTTACCAGAGTATACAACGACAAAATCACTTAGTTTTTTGCTCTCTTTGAGTATTGCATTGCTCAGCCACAGACCAAGAGATATAGATTTTGATTTAGAGTTTTGTGATGGTGTATTATACATAAATGGGAAAGGCAACTATTATCTAGCAAAAGATGCAGTTAAAAAACTGATCTGTGAAGAGAAGTTTGAAGTCAGATTTTAAGGTCTTCTCTTAAAATCTTTGCCCCATTGTAA
>JAMORZ010000180.1 GCA_027063295.1 Sulfurimonas sp. | reverse complement strand
AGCAACTGGCATTCCAGCTGGCATCTGAACAGTTGAGAGAAGTGCATCAATCCCACTTAAAGCAGATGCACTCATAGGTACACCAATGATTGGTTTTACAGTTTTTGAGCTTAGTACACCTGCTAAATGTGCAGCCATACCAGCAGCAGCGATAAACACCTGTGCACCTTTAGCTTCTGCTGCTTCGATATACTCTTTTGTTCTCTCTGGTGAACGGTGTGCAGAAGAGATAATCAACTCATAATTTACACCAAAAGCCTCAAGTGTATCAGCACACGACTTCATCACCTCATAATCACTCTTAGAACCTATAACGATTGAAACAAATTTCATACAATTTTCCCTTTTAAGTTTAGTTGATGGAATTATATCTATTTTTCATAAAAACTTCTAATTGCTCGCAGCTCATCGGTTTGGCATAAAAGTATCCTTGTATATTGACACATCCATTTTCCACCATAAAATCTTTTTGAGCTTGAGTTTCAACACCCTCTGCAATCGTATTGAGATGTAAACTTTGTGCAAGAGCGATTATTGCACGAACGATGGCAATATCCTCTTCATCATCAGGGAGTGATTTTATAAAAGATTGATCGATTTTGAGTTTGTCTAAAGGAAGTTTTTTTAGATACGACAACGAAGAATACCCAGTTCCAAAATCATCTATAGCAAGTCTAATCCCAAGATGGCTTAACTTTTTAAGCATCAAAATTGCCTTCATTGGATCTTCCATGATTTGAGATTCTGTCACTTCAAACTCCAACCACTCTACTAAAAATCCACTCTCATTTATAATTTGGGAGATAAAATCATAAAAATCATCTTGTTCTAACTGTTTAATGGCAAGATTTAAAGCCAAAATACCAGGGTTGAAACCATCTTTATACCACTGTGCAAACTGCTTCATCGCTGTTTTCATCACATATCTATCTAACTCAACTATCAACCCTATAGATTCAGCCAGAGGGATAAATTTTGATGGTGGAATAAGCCCCATGAGAGGATGTTCCCATCTCACAAGAGCTTCTACTCCTTTTAACTGCTGTGTTTTTCCATCGATCTGTGGCTGGTAAAATACAACAAACTCCTCTTTTTGTAATGCTGCTACCAAACCTGTTTGCATCACCACTCGTTCAAAGGCTATCTCTGTCATCTCTTTTGAGTAAAACTGAAAATTATTTCTCCCTTCAGATTTTGCTCTATACATTGCAGAGTCTGCATATTTTAAAAGATCTTGAGCATCACTACCATCTTGTGGATAGAGACTAATCCCTATACTGCTTGAAATATAAAGTTTATGCTCTCCTATACAAATAGGTTCAACAAGAGCTTTTAAAATTTTATTTGCTAGTACTGAAGCATCATACTCCTTATGTAGATCCTCAATTATAACCGTAAACTCATCTCCACCCAATCTAGCAAGCGTATCTTCCTTGCGGGTTACCTCTTGTAACCTTTTTGTCACAACTTTAAGCACTTCATCACCCATCTCATGACCCAGCGAGTCATTGATCTCTTTAAAAAAATCAAGATCTATAAACAAAAGAGCGATTTTTGTATTATTTCGTGATGCTTTTTGAAGTGCATGTTCTAGTCTATCTTGAAACAGTGTACGATTTGGAAGTTGTGTAAGTGCATCATGATGTGCTTGATAACGCAACATCTCTTGTTGTTGCAAAAGCTTCTCTTGAGCTTCTTTTGTTTGGCTAATATCTATCACTGTCCATAAGATAAAATTTTCACCCTGAACAAGTTTTCCGATGATATAGATCCAGAGAAATGTACCATCTTTTTTCTTCACTTGATACTCAATAGAGACACTTTTATCTTTTGAAACAGCTTCTACACCAAGTTTTGCAAAATTTTCATAAGCTTCTCTGCTGACATGAAATTTTTCAGTGTTGTGATATAACACTTCATCCATCTCATAGCCCATCATTTTCACAAAACTTTCATTTGCAAACAAAATATTTCTATTTTTATCAACAATAAGCATCCCCGCTGGAGATGTATCGATAAGTTTTTTAAGGATGGCTATATCAAAAAAGATACTCTTGTTCATATCATTATCTTTTAGGATATGTTCCCATGTCAGGGTGTGATGGGATACGCAAAAATGTATATGGTGGCATCTTAGTTGGAAGTTTTATAGGGTTGATGTTTCCACTGTGTACCTCATCCCAGATCTTCCCTTTAAGAGAATGGAGTTTTTTAAACTTCATATAAAGTTTTCCATCTCTCTCATAGGTTGATCCAAACTCATTATCTACAAGTGCTATCTCACTGCCAAGAGGGGCAACAATCTCCAGCTCATCACCAGGAAGTGTTTTATACTTACACATAAAATACTCTCCATCATCTGTCACTTCACCACTTACCTGATGTGTTCCAAGTTGCATTGTAAAGTCGAGTGATTGGGTATCATGTTTCTCAAATGGGCGAGAAACCAGATAAGCATCTGTGTAACCTCTGTTTTGTAAAGAGTGCAACTCATACTGATACTTCTGCTCATCAAGCTTACCAGCATAATAATCATCTATCGCCATACGGTAAGCTTTTGCAGTAACTGCTGCATAGTAGGCTGTTTTTGTACGACCCTCAATCTTTACAGAGTCCACCACACCAGAGTCTAAAATCTCCTCTATATGTGAAGCAAGATTGAGATCTTTTGAGTTCATGATGTAAGTACCAACTCCCTCATCCTCTTGTAGTTTAAAAAGTGTTCCCGTTTCAGGATTTGCAGCATAGATCTCATAAGGGAAGCGACAATCGTTTGCACAACTTCCACGATTTGGCACACGACCACTTTGTAGCGTAGAGATAAGACAACGCCCAGAGTATGCAAAACACATACTTCCATGCACAAACACCTCAAGCTCCAAGTCAGGCAGTGCTTTTTTAATCTCTTTGAGATCTTTTAGGCTTATCTCACGAGCAGTGATGATACGTGTTGCACCCATATCGTAGTACACCTGTGCATCAAGTACATTCATAACATTTGCCTGAGTAGAGAGATGAAGCGGCATATCAGGCACTAAGTCGTGACAAAGTTTAAGTACACCAGGAGTTGCAACAATAAAAGCATCAGGTTTGAGCTCTGCCATTTTTAAAATATGTTTTTTGAGAAGTTCTAGTTGAGAGTTAAAAGGAAAACCATTGATAGTCGCATAAACTTTTTTCCCTTTTGAGTGGGCATATTCTATCCCCTCTGCAAACTCTTCAAAACTAAACTCTTTACCAGAGCGAATACGTAAAGAGAAGTGGCTCACACCACCATATACGGCATCAGCACCAAAATCAAGGGCGATCTTTAACTTTTCCAATGTCCCAGCGGGAGAGAGTAGTTCAACCTTTTTCATCTAATTACCAAACTGTGCAAGAAGTGCTTCAATATCATCATCACTTGCCAAATCATTATGGGTATCACCAACAATATGTTGTGCAGAGCTTACACGTTTATCATCATCGATTTTCCCCTCAAAGAGTGTGTTCATATAACGTGAAAGTGCACGCATCACATTGATAACACGCTCTATCTTTTGACGGTGGATATCTTGATACTGCATAATATCCATAACATTCAAGATAGAATCTCCACTGCTTTGCAAAACTTCTATAAGTTCATTTTGTTTCTCAAGTGCAGCCTGATTTTTCTCTAAAGAGTCTCCAAACGCAGCAACATCAGGAAACTTTTCACTTAGTGTTGTAAAAAGTTTTACATTCTCTTCTAGTGTAGTAAGTGCCACCTGAGCATTTTCCTCTTGAGCCATAAGATCATTAGAGATATTTTCAATAATATCAAAGATCTCACTTGCTTTCTCTTCGGACTCTTTTGTAACATCATCAAGTTGATGTACCATTTTGTTTTCATTGGTCGCAGGGAAAGGGAGGTTACCCTCTTCTATGTCATTACCTAAGACAGCTTGAATATCTGCAATATCATCATCCTCATCAGCACTATCTTCGGCAACAGGCTCAGAATCTTCCTGTACCTCTTCCTCCTCTTCTAGAGCATCCAAATCATCAATCTCGCCGCTCATCAGAGCATCTAGTTCCTCTTGAGTCATAAAAACTTCTCCATATCAAATTGCTTACATTTATCAATTGTCACTATAATAACATAAAATATCTAAATGAGAGAAAAAATGATTGTTGATTTGCACAACCACACCACACTTTGTAATCATGCCGATGGCTCTATGGAGGAGTATGTTCAACAAGCCATCGCCAAAAACACACAGTTTTTTGGATTTTCTGATCATGCACCGATGGATTTTGACCCAAAGTACCGTATGAGTTTTTCTCAGATGCAAGAGTATGAAGATGGTGTTAAAAAGTTACAAGAAAAATATCAAAACAAAATAGAGATCTTGCTTGGTTATGAGGTAGATTATCTCAAAGGGCATATAGATGAGCGAGTAGTAAACGCAGATGTGGACTACCTCATCGGAAGTGTTCACTTTTTAGAGGGCTGGGGGTTTGATAACCCTGAGTTTATCGGCAAGTGGCATGAGCAAAATATAGATGAAGTGTGGCAAAAATATTTTGATACTATTGAAGAGATGGCAAAAACACAGCTTTTTGATATCGTAGGCCATTTAGACCTTATAAAGGTGTTTAAATTTATGCCAAATAACGACATACCAACGATGGCAAAAGCAGCCCTTAGAGCGATCAAAGATGCAAGAATGGTACTTGAACTTAATGTCGCAGGATATAGAAAAGATGTCAAAGAGTGTTACCCTTCAAAAGAACTTTTAGAAGTTGCGTTTGCGATGGGGATCGATATCACCTTTAGCTCAGATGCACATAGACCAGAGCAAGTT
>JAMORZ010000179.1 GCA_027063295.1 Sulfurimonas sp. | reverse complement strand
AAGAGATAACTAAAACAGCGATAACAATAAGTAAAAATGCAATACCAAGCTGAGAAGTGATTTGTTGATAATTTTGTAAAAAACTTTTACGCTCATACTGTGCAATATTTATTTCGTATCTCAAAAGCTTATCAATAACACCGTTGATATGAGAAATCTTCTTTTCTAAGATATTTATATTAATTGTCGTAATATCCTGCCCATTAGCAACAGCATCTAGAATCTTTTTAAAATATTGGTTCGTTGTCTCTATTTCTGAGGCGGCATACTCTACATACTCCATCTCTTCATAACGTTTGAAATGAGATTCGTAACTTTTCCATTTTTTTAAAATAATATGTAACGAATCATCAATTATTTGAGAAAGTTCTTGCGTATCAAGATCCTCTCTTGCTGCTGCATGAATAGAATAGAAGAGATTATTGTTGTACTTTTGCATAATAGAGTGAAGTTCCACAACAGGGACTAAGGAACCAAAATATAAAGAATCCATATTTTTTTTCATCCCACTAATCTGTATATACCCTATGATAGCTACAGTGATAAGCCCAAAGGTAATAAGAATAAAAAGGAAAAAAAGTTTACTTCGTAGCTTGAGTGTTTCTATGAAATTCATGCTGATCCTTCATAGCTTTTAAGCATTATTTGTACCATTTTTTAAACATTTATGCTAAAATTTGCCAAAAAAAAGTGAGAGACTATGGAAGCAAAAGCGATTCAAACAGATACATATTTTGAGGTTGATGAGATTGAAAAACATCTTGAAAATGTAGAGTTTATCATTATGGCAACACCAGCACCTGAGAAGTTCACACAAACACCCATACATTTTACTATCTTTCTTAACACAAGAGAGCCACTCCCTTATGAGGTACAATCAGCAGTTTTAGATAAGTTTTTAGAAGAAAACCAAATAGGCAAACCTGCAGAACTCATGAGCCAGCTTATGCCTGTTGGTTTTTCTAAAAGTCCTGGGCAAGATACACCTATGCCTCTGCTTTTAGTCTCACCACAAGATAGAATGAGCATCCCAAATGTTGCAATGTTTGTGTATGACTTTTTAGCTGATTCAGAGCAGTTTTATGAGGCAAAAGTGCATAGACTCACAGGGTGGAGCTACTCTTACAACTCCTAAGAGAGTTCTTCTATCTCCTCCACACTCTTGGCAATTCCTGCTGAGAGGTTTTCATACCCATCTTTTGTGATAAGCACATCATCTTCGATGCGAATCCCTACTCCTCTGTACTTTTTTGGGATATTTTTATCATCTTTAGGAAGATAAATACCAGGCTCTATGGTTAAAACCATCCTCTCAAAAAGTGGTATCTCCTCCCCTTTTTTGTTTTTGTATGGTGCTTCATCGTGCACATCAAGCCCCATCCAATGCCCTATACCATGAGGGTAGTACTTTTTATACTTCTCTTTTTTAATATTATGTTTTATAGAGCCTTGTAAGATTCCTAGATCTATCATCCCTTTTGTAAGAAGTTTAACTGCCTCTTTTTGTAGCTCACTACGTTTGACTCCTGGTTTTATCATCGAAAGTATACGAAGTTGCACCTCTAAAACCATCTCATACAACTCTTTTTGTTCCTTGCTAAACTTACCACTAGCGGGTATGGTTCGTGTGATATCACTTGCATAATACTCATACTCACACCCAGCATCTATGAGGATCAGTTCCCCTTTTTTGAGTGCTTTGTTGTTAGAGATATAGTGTAGAGTATTTGCAGCATTGCCACAAGCTACAATGGAAGTGTAAGCATCACTATAAGCACCATTTTTTTTAAATTCATATTCTAGTTCAGCTTGAAGTTCATACTCAAAACGCAACTCTTTTGCTTTTGTCATCGCTCTGTGGTGTGCTTCTTTTGTGATACTTATCGCTTTTTTTATCAGTTTTATCTCAGCATCAGATTTTATCAAACGCAGCTGCTCTATATGTGGAGCAATATTATGTATATGTTTAATAGATTTTAGATAGTTTCTGAGATATTTTTTTGCAAAAGCCTGATTTGCAAAATCAAAATAGAGATGTTTTTTCTCTTGTGTAAAAAGTGCTAACTTCTCTTCAAGCTCATCAAACCCATACACCTCATCAACATCAAAAAGTTTTTTTGCTCTTTTTATGCCACATCGTTTACCATTCCAAAGCTCTTGGAGTTTATCTTTTTTAGCTACAAAAAGGATCGTTTTTGTTTTTTTGTTTTTTTTGAGAAATAACAAAGCACTTTGATCTTCTTTGAAACCACTAAGGTAGTAGAAGTTACTATTTTGTCTATAAGGATATTCTGAGTCATTTGATCGCACTTTATACTCTGCTGCTAAAAGAAGACAAAGAGAGTTGGGTTTTAGAACATTTACTAGTTTTGCTCTACGTTTGAAATACTCACTCTCTGGTATCATACACACACCTCACCAAGCCATTTACTCACTTCTAAAAGTATCTCATCGAGTGCTTTGTTAAGTGCCTCTACCCCACCCTTTGCATTTAACTCATCAACATTTACCTGAGCACTAAAACTCTTTGCAGCAACTGTTTTAACATTTTTATGATCTATCAATGCAAAACTTACAGTCACTTTTACATAAGAATCATCTTGTGAAAAGTATTGTAAAAACTCATCAACATTACTCTCTAAAATATAATCACTATAACTCAATGACTTCGAGCTATGTACAGTTGAGAAAAGTTTCATCTCACGTAACATATCAACAATCTGTGCATTGATAGCTTTTGCAGGGGCTATCGCCCATTTTGATTTTGTAAAAGTCTCAATCTGATACTGATTCACTCCATAGAGCATATCTTCTTTCATATAAAGTGAAGATCCATAACTTCGTGCTACTTTTAGAGACTTCTCAAAACACTGTGTTTGTTTTGCTTGTGGAATTTGAAGTTGCTTTTGCAACACATACTCCGAGACATGGGGCTGTTTATCAACACATCCACTCAAGATAAAAAGTGATGTGAATAAAAAAATAAAGTGTTTCATATTATTCTCCTGGAGCTTTTATTTGTGTTTCTTGCTTATAGATTATATCTGATGGGCTTCGTTGGTATTGCTCTAAAAGATCTTGTGTTTCTATCAGAACATCTTGCATCTGCTCAAGTGTGTTGTTAAGTGGAGGTACGATCTCTTGAGCAATAGCTTTGACATTAAACTCTCCACTTGAGACTGCACGCTTAATCTCATCCATAGAAGATCTAATCCCAAGATAACTGTTCATAATAGAATTAAATGAGAATGCTATACTATCTTGCCATGCAATACTTTTGTCAACAAGCTTATTAATATTTGGTACAACTGTATCCATCTTTTGACTTAGAGATTCTAAATTTTTTATAGAGTTTTGCACAGATGTTATGGTTGGCTTATCTAGCATCATATCGAGTTTTTTCGCAACACTTGCCGTATGTTCTAAAAGTTGTGCAAGATGTTTTTGGTTGCTCTCCCCTAAGAGTTGTTCTGTTTTGCCAAGTGTACTTGAGAGCTTTCCAGACACACTTCCTAAAGAGTTTTCAAAGTTCTCAAAAAAAGATGGTACTGTCCCAATAACAGGATACTCTTGATTTTCCTTTTTTTGCAAAGGTGGAGCATCTTTAGCACCCAAAGAGAGGTTAATATACGTCAGTCCTGTAATCCCCTGTGCTGTAAGACGTGCTACTGTGTTCACCTTTACAGGTGTTGTCTTTAAAACAGAGATTAAAACCTCAACCTCTTCGGGGTTTTTTGGGTTGATTCTTAGCTTTATCACTTTACCCACACTTACCCCTCTGTACTTTACTGGAGCTTCCACATTTAAACCAAAAACCGACTCTTTGAAGTAGATAGCATAGGTTTGTGTTTCACTCTCTGAAGATGGCTTGAGCATCCAGTATGTAAATGCAAACATCAAAAAACTTCCAAGAAGTACTACCACTCCAACTAATGTATAATTTACTTTGTTATTCATAATCTCTCTTTAAAAAATGTTTGTATAAATGTACTTGGAACATCTTTAATCCCTTCTAAACTTCCCTCATACACAATCTTTTTCTCATCAATAATAGCAACTCTATCCAATGTATCATAAATCGATTGTAAATCGTGTGATACCATCACGATACTTAGCCCCAAAAGGGAACGAAGTTTCAAGATAAGTGCATCAAACTCCCGTGCAGAGATAGGGTCAAGTCCGCTTGTAGGCTCATCTAAAAACAGAAGCTTCGGATCCATTGCAAGTGCACGAGCGAGTGCTGCTTTTTTCTTCATCCCACCACTTATCTGAGAAGGATATAGCAGTGCATCATCAGGTTTTAAACCCACTAGCTCTATCTTAAACGCAACGATCTCATCTATCATCTTTTGAGAAAGATCTGTGTATTCTAAAAGGGGCAATGAGATATTTTCTTTTAGATTGAGTGAAGAGAAAAGTGCTCCAGCTTGAAATAAAACACCCCATTGATGACGTAGTTTTTGAGCATTTTTATGTGAGATACCACCTAAATCTTCACCAAGCACTCTAAGTATTCCACCATTGTAGTTTTGTAGCATCACCATCTCTCTAAGCAGTGTTGTTTTTCCACAGCCACTAGGTCCTAGTAGACCATAGATCTCACCCTCATTGACACTTAGGTTTAAACCATCATGAACAACACGACTTCCAAAAACTGTTTTTACACCCTCTACTTCTATAACTTTTTGCATCACTAAATCCCAAGGTTTGTAAACGCAATAGAAAAAATCGCATCACATACTATCACTGCAAAAATAGACTCCACAACACTCTTTGTTGTGTTAAAACCTATACTTTGTGTATCATCTTTGACACGAAGCCCTCTGTAGATCCC
>JAMORZ010000178.1 GCA_027063295.1 Sulfurimonas sp. | reverse complement strand
TGATACTCTCTTTAGATTCGTTAAGATAAGTAAATGTGATATTTTGCCCATAATTGGAGATGGTTTTGAGTTTTTTCTCAAGTGCTAAGAGTTTTATCACCATCAACTCTATAAACTGTTTTGTAGGAGTGTCAAGCTCACCGAAGCGATCTTGAAGCTCCTCTTCTATCTCATACACCTCAACCACATCTTCAGCTTGAGAGAGTCGTCTGTAGATATCCAAACGCAGCCTATCCTCTTGTACTACCTCATCGGAGATAAACGCAGAGATAGTAAGTTTTATATCCACTTTGGCTCGTGCTACCTCTTTTGTGTTGGCAAGCTCTTTGATCGCATCTTCTAACATCTTGAGATAGAGTGAGTAACCTATATTTTTGATATGCCCACTTTGTGCATCACCCACAAGATTTCCACCACCACGTATCTCTAAGTCGTGATATGCCAAAACACTTCCTGAGCCTAAAAAGGAGTTAGATTCTAAAGCCAAAAGACGTTTTTTTGCTTCATCTGTGAGAGCTTCTTTGTTTTTAACGATAAAGTATGCAAACCCCTCAACATTTCCACGCCCTACACGACCACGAAGCTGATGCAAATCTGCGATACCAAATCTGTCTGCTCCATCTACAAGTATGGTGTTTACTCTTGGCATATGGATACCAGACTCGATGATACTTGTTGCGATCATCAAGTCATACTCACCCGCTTCAAACTTCAAAAGCTCTTTTTCTGTCTCAACAGCTGAGATCTTGGAGTGAAGCATCACTACACGAAGCTCTGGCAAAATAGCTTTTAACTCTCCAAGCTTGATAGGCATATGATCAATCGAGTTGTGTACATAAAACACCTGCCCACCACGACGAAGCTCACGAAGTATCACCTCTTTGATAAGCTTCTCATCATACTCTTTTACAAAGGTTCTCACCCCTTGACGTTCACTTGGTGGCGTGAGTAGTTGACTCATAGTTTTAATGGAGCTGAGTGCTTGGTTGAGTGAGCGTGGAATTGGTGTAGCTGACATCGAAAGCAGATGAACATTATGATAAAGCTCTTTGATCTTCTCTTTTTGCTTCACTCCAAATTTATGCTCCTCATCAATAATCACCATTCCAAGACGCTTAAACTCCAGACCAAACAAGGCATGTGTTCCAACAACACAATCTATCTCCCCACTTGCAAGCCCTTTTATCACTGCGTTTTTCTCTTTTGTTGAGACAAACCTGTCAAGTTTTGCATAGCGAATACCAAGCTCACTAAAACGCTCATCAACACTACGAAAATGTTGTGCTGAGAGAAGTGTTGTTGGAACTATAAACGCAGACTGATACCCACCTTTAAACGCAGCAAATATTGCATTGAGTGCGACTTCTGTTTTTCCAAAACCTACATCTCCTGAGAGGAGTCTATCCATAATATGCCCTGAGCCTATCTCTTGGAGTATCTCCTCTATAGATTGTGTTTGATCTTCAGTATAGTCAAACCCTGCGAGTTTTTGAAACTCTTTTATCTCATTTTTATTCACAACTATCTTAGGTGCTTTGATGAGTGAGCGGGCTGCTGCTGTGTTGACTATCTGCCCTGCTATCTCTAAGAGTCTTTTTCTTACCTTCTCTTTGAGTTTACCAAAGCTACCTTTTCCAAGTCTGTCAAGAACAGGGGTACTTCCACCACCTGCAATGTAACGGTCGATATAATCAAGATTTTCAACAGGGAGAAGTATCTTGTCATCACCAACATATTTTATAACTATAAAATCTTTTACACCACCAAGAATCTCTGTTTGCTCAATCTTCTCAAAAATCCCTACACCATAATCTTCGTGAACTACATAATCACCAGCTTTTAAATCATCAAGCATAATAGAGCTTTTTCTACGTCTGCGTTTTTTATCTGGTTTGTTTAAAGATATAACAAGCTCATCAGGGGTGATAATATTTAATATATACCCAGCTTGCACAAAGTTGATGTGAGAGGTATCATAGAGCCCTACCTGTTTGAGCGATGCGTTTGATGCAGCGATAATGGTTACTTTTTTATCACTGTGCACACGAAGCAGTTGCATCACATCAGCAACCACTAACTCTTTGACATCATCACTCTCTTGGAGATGTTCCAGCTCAAAACACTCTCGTGGAATTTGAGGGTTGTTGATCCCATAGGCATCTTTGAGCAAATTATCAAGATCTCGACTCAAGTATGCATTTTTTTTCTCTAGAAAATTAACACTATCATCACCAAGATACCAAAAACCTAATGAAGCGATATCTTTTATCATTGCATCAAACGCAGAGTTTTGTACCTTTTGGTTGAGTAACTCAAATGCAGCCTCATCTAAAGAGTAAAATGCAGGGGTGATAGTAAAACTCTCTATCTCTTCACCCATAGTTCTTTGTGTTTCGAGTGAGAACTCTTTTATCTGCTCTATGGTGTTATCAAAAAGTGAGATGCGCACAGGGTTTTTAGATGATGGTACAAAGATATCTATGATATCTCCACGATGGGAGATCTCCCCCTCAACCTGCACCATATCTACAAAGTTATACCCCCAAAGCAGGAGTTTTTCTTTAAAGTTTTGAAGTTCTAACTCCTCTCCAAAATCAACACGAAACGTATCTAAGAGATCTTGTTTTGGCAGAGGAAAAAGAAGTGTTTTTAGTGGTGAGATCACAAGAGGTTTTGACTTTGCACTATAATACTCACGAAGTGCACCAAGGAGCTCATGTAACTCCTCTTTGTATGAGCGAAGATCATCACCATAACTTGGACGAAAATCTGGAAAAACCACTACATCACGGGAAAAATACTCACATACAGCTCTAAGATCTTCTGCCTCTTTGGCATCTTCACAGATTAGAAGCTCTAACTCTTTTGGCTTATGTGTTTGAAAAAAATGAAAAAGTGAAGCTTGAGACATCTACAACCTATGCTTTTGTTTCTTTTGGTTGTTCTTGCCCTTTGACAATACTTGTCCCCTCAAAGATACCTTTAGATTCTATAACAAGCTCTTTTGAATGGATCTCACCTTGTACATGTCCAGCAGCTTTAATCTCAACTCTCTGAGCATCTACACTACCTTGCACAATCCCTTGTACAACAAGTCTTTTTGTATGTATCGTACCTTTAACACAACCGTTTTTACCAACATTAACCTCTTTTTGAGATGTGATTTCACCCTCTAATTCACCATCAATATAAAGGTTACAATCTAATGAAAGTTCCCCTTTGATTTTTGCTCCTGCTGTGATAATGGTAGTGTTTGTGTCGCTCTGAGCACTTTTAGATTCGCCGTTGCCGTTATTAAAGATTGCCATGGTATTTTTTTCTCCTTTTCAAATATATGGTGATAATTTTCTATATTCCATTTTATAAACCAGTATGGATTTACTGCTATATGTATAAATCGAATCTCATAGTGCAAATGGGGACCGTTACTCATACCAGAATTTCCTGTATAGGCAATCAAATCTCCCTTTCTTACAAATTGTTTGGATTTTACCACAACTTTATTTAAATGTCCGTAGTATGTTCTAAATCCATAAGAATGCTGTAAAATCACCAATCTTCCAAATCCGCTACGTTTATGATACCCTGCATACTCTACAATGCCATCAGCTGGAGCATATACAGGAGTTCTCATTTTGGCTTTCATATCTGTACCATGATGGAATTCACGTTTATGTAGAGTTGGGTGGATACGGTTTCCAAACTTGCTTGTTATCCCTTTATACTCTATGGGTGAACCACTAGGGATAAGTTGCAACATTGTTGCCATATGTTCTGAAGTCATTTTTGTTAAATTAACACGCTCTTGTAATGATGTATCTTCATTTGGTTGATTTAATCCAATGAGAGTTTCTATTTGACTTAGAGAATCAGAAAGTTCTGCAAGTTCTTTTTTCTTCTTCTCGTAAGATTTTTGTGTCAAGCACATATTTTCATGCAATATTTTGTTTTTTTCTTGAAGTTTGTTATATGCATTTTCAATCCCTTGACGCTTCTCTTCCATAGTATCAATACTTGCATTAAGATATAAAATTGTTCCAACAGCAATAAGGACTAAAACACCAACAAAAACAAAAGCATATAAAAGTGCTTTTTTCACAAAAGAGTGAAGGTTAATCTGCTTCACACCATTGTCATCGTGGATAGTTATTGTGAATTGATTATCCATGATAAACCTCTAAAAACTTCTCAACCACACTAAAAGAACCAAAAACAAGGTAGTTTTTCGTATCGTCTATATGTGTATGTTTAGTATACTTCATACCCAGACTCTCTAAGGATTTTTCTAGTATCTCTTGATCTTCAACTCTCTCATTTTCTAGAGGAAGAATCTCTACATCATCAATAATCTCTTGTAAAATACTCAAAATACTTTGATAATCTTTATCTTTGTAACTATTATATACAAGTGTGTATTTGTTAGGCTGTAGTGCTTCTACTAAAGCCTGTGCAGCCAAAGTATTGTGTCCAACATCCAAAAGGATGTTTGGTTGCAGTTGTGTCAATCTTCCAAAGAGTTTTGCTTGGGTAAAATACTCCAACTCAACATCAATACCAAGTTCCTCTAATGCTACCATAGCTACAAGAAGATTTGATCTGATATAAGAAGCAAAATGTTCCTCTTGGGCTATCTTTGTTGCTATTTGTTCAAACTTTAAGCAATTCTTCTCAACTCTGATAATCTTAAACGAAGAGTGTTTTTGCAGACTTTGAGCCTGTTTATACACATCTGGGTGATGTTGCGGTGCAATAACAGCTCTTTTTTGTACAGCTTTGAGTTTGGTTTGTGCTATCTCATCAATAGTTTCACCTAAAAATGCTTCATGATCTTTATCGATAGGGGTAACAAT